>JABDOU010000146.1 GCA_013043085.1 Acidimicrobiia bacterium | reverse complement strand
CGGCTTCCGCTTCCGATTCTGCTCTGGTCTTCTCGGCCTCGGCAAGGAGCTCCGCTGCTCGCTGTTCAGCCTTGGCCAGTTTCGCCTCGGCGGTCGCAACCATTTCGGCGGCCTTCTTCTCGCCGTCTTTCTTGGCCGTGGCAAGTGCGGCCTCTATCCGAGACTTGATCTCATCGTTCTGCTTTGAAAGCTTGGTGCCTTCGGCCCTCGCCGCTTCGAGGAGCTTCTGGCCCTCCTCGTCGGCAGCACGGCTGATCTCCTCCGCCTTCGCCTTGGCCTCCGCAATGATGTTGGCAGCCTCTTCTGAAGCCTTCTTCTGAATAGGAGTGAGAGACTTCTTGATCTCGGCGACCTCGGCCTCGGCCTCTCGACGCAGGCGAAGTGCGTCGGCTTCGGCGGCAGCCAGAGCTTTCTCGGCCTCTTTCGATAGAGCACCGGCGCGACGGATGCGCTCCTCGGATGCGGTTTTTAGCTCTTCTATCTCTGCCCTAACAGCCTTCAATTCTTCAACGGCGACATTTTTCGCGTCCTCTGCCTCGGCTGCAGCGGGTTTGATCGCTTTCAGTTGCTTCTCGAAAGCGATCAGCTCCGCTTCGGCGGCCTTGCGTTCTGCAGTGGCGTTGCTGATGATCTCTTTCGCTTCTCGCTTCGCTTCTTTGACAAGCTTCTTGGCCTCGGCACGCATCGCCTTGACCTCAGCCCGGGTTTCGACATTCTTCTGTTCGTCGGACTTTCCCATGCGAATCGGAGTCGGCTCGGCTGGTGACGATCCGGCGGAGGGGCCGAACGTCTCGAGCCGCTGAGCTTCGGCACGAGCTGCGTTAACGATGCGAGCCGCTTCTGCCTTGGCAGCTTTGATGATTGCATCTGAGGAACCATCAGACTTGCCGCCGTTTACCTGAGTTTGAGCCTCGGAAATGATTTGCTCAGCTCGAATCTCGGCGTTGCTGAGGAGACGCTCTTTGAGATCCATGATGTAGAAGAACGCCCGATCGACTGCCTCGGTCTCTGCTTGCCGAGCTACTTCGAGTTCTTTGTCCTTCTGAACAATGATCGCGGCCGCCCGGTCGAGCTCTGCATCCATGTCCTGGAGCGACTTGTCAACCTGCTCCCGTGAATAGCCACGAGCGACGGTTCTGAACTTGCGCTGACGCTTGGGCTTATTGGGACGTTTGCCCTTGGGGCCGGTTGAGCCTGGACTCGCGCCGGAATCATCTGCGCCTCGCCCGCGCACTTTCGGAGCCTTGCTGGTTTGATCTCTATCCGCCACGCGTAAGTAATCGGACGACCGCCGCAACTTCTGAACTAAAAAAGGCGCAGCGTACGGCCTTCCCGCTGTCGCAGATCGTCATAATCGACTTCACGCCAGAGGAGATCACGATCCTCGGCAAGAATGCGTGCCTGGGGACTCACCGACAGCGCAACGAGCATCCCTCGTACACCTCCCAACCGCTTGTCACGCGAAAGGAATTCTCGATACCGTGTCAGCTGTTCGACACCGTCGATTCCGGCCTTACGCTTTATCTCGATAGCGACCGCATCGCCGTTGGCATCTCGGCAGAGCAAGTCGACCGGACCGACAGCGGTCGGGTACTCACGCCTTATGAGCGTCAATCCCTCTTCGAGGAACTCGACACGGTCGGCCAGCAATACCTGGAGCTGGGTTTCGACTCCGTCCTTTTCGAGCCCGGGATCGATCCCCATATCGATCCGCTCATCAGAGAACACCTCCTCGATTCGAATCGTCAGCTTCTCGCCCTTGGGGTTCGTGACCTCCCACGTATTGTCGAGTTCAGTCAGGGAGTTCGGCGCATTCATCCAATTGAGCGGCTTGTACGCTCCTCCGTCCGCGTGGATCGCAACGCAGCCGTCGGCTTTGACCATGATCAAACGCTTGGCAAGGGGTAGGTGGGCTTCCAATCGACCCTCGTAGTCAACACTGCACAGGGCCACCACCAATCTCATGCATCGACCTCAACAAACAGCCGTTCGGCAGCGAAGACGCCGACCCCGGTCGGGCTGCCGTCGACGCTTACCGTTAACGCTCCGTGTGGATCCTTGCTCAACACCTCGATGCTGGCATTCGGGCGCAGACCACTCTCATCGAGAAACCTCATCATCTCGGGGTCCAGCTCGAGCTCCTCGGAAATGCGCTCGAGGCGAAGCGTTTCCCCCGGTTGCATCAAGGCCATTGGTTTCATGTTCGGCGGCTTGTATCCGGCACCGGGGATCGGATTACCGTGCGGACAGGTCTTGGGGTCTTCCATCACCGCCCACATTGCGGCCTCGACATCCTCGGAGATGGTTGTCTCCCATACCTCGGCTTCGGCATGGACCTTGGCCCACGGAAGCTTCAAAACCTCACTCAAGAATCGCTCAGCCAACCTGTGACGGCGGACGATGACCGCTGCCAGATGGCGACCCTCGTCGGTGAGTTTGATTTCATCGTCAAGCGAGACCAGACCTTCGTTGGCCATCCGGTGCACCATCTCCGAGACACTGGCCCGGCTCACGCCGAGCCAATCGGCGATGCGCGCCTGGATGACGGGAATGCCCTCTTCTTCGATTTCCCAGATCGCCTCTGCATACTCGCGGTACCGAACCGAATAGGTGGTGTCCATCGAAAAAGGCTAGCCGTGACTCTCGGCAAGTTCGTCGGGCTGGCGTCTGAGCACGACCATCCAGGTCAGAGCGGCCGATAATGCAATCAGAACCAACGCCGTTATCCCAACCTCGGCGAAGAAGCCGTCCTCGGCCGCTCCCCATATCTTGGTAGCAAGAGTTTGAAATCCGATCGGGGCCAGCAACAACGTCGCCGGGAGCTCCTTCAACGTGGAGAGCAACACCAGACCGCCCCCGGCAACCAGCCCTGGACGGATGAGCGGTAGATCAACCGTCAAGAATCTGCGCATCCGGCTGGCGCCAAGGGTGCGCGCAGCCTCATCCAAGGCCCTGGGGAGATTGGCGATTGCTGCTTGCGAGGCCTGCATCGACTGGGCTCCGAAGTGCAAGACGTAGGCAAGTATCAACAACGGAAAGGTCTGATAGATGAATGCGAGGGCACCCGGAGCCTGTATTGACCAGAACACCAGAGCAAGGGCGACGACCAGGCCAGGGAGGGCAAAGACCGAAGACACCGCTGCCGTTGCGCCGGCAGGCAGCCAACCTCTCGCGCGTGCGCCAACGTAGCTGACGGGCAGAACGACCACCACCGCCGCCAGAGCGGCAACGACGGCCGCTCCCGCAGAGTTGACGAGAGGGGCTCCCAGGAAGGCCAGGTCATCGCCCCATCCGCCGTACCCGGCTCCGGTAGTAGCGGTGCCTCGAAAAACCCAGAACAAAAACACAACGACTGGCAGTAACAACCCGATGACGACTGGAGTCGCGACGGCCGCGATCGCCGCGGGTCGAAGGGAATCGAGCCGATACCTCACCTGGTGTACGTGCACATCGGTTGATGTGCTTCGCCCCGATGTCATGAAGCGCTGAGTCGCAGCAACGACCAGAGCGAGAACGGCCAGTAGAAGACCGAGCGTGAGAGCGGTTGACCGATCGAACAAGCGTGACGAAAAAATTGCTCGGGTTATCGCGTTGTAGCGCAGAAGAGCAACCGCTCCAAAGTCACTCAACACGTACAGAAAGACCAGCAGGCCGCCTGCCAACATCGAACTTCGGATTTGGGGAAGGAGCACTTGGCCAAATGTCCGACGCCGGCCTCCTCCCAGAAGTTGCGATGCTTCTTCGAGCGCCGGCGAAGTCGAGGCCAGTCGCGCGAGTACTGGTAGATACACGTAGGGGTAACTCAAGAACGTGAGAACCAGGAAAGCACCCCAGTATCCGTCCATTCTCGGCATGAACGCCAGCAACGATCCCGGACCGAAGGCAGCGAGAAGAGCCGTAGCCCCCACGAAGGAGGGGACAGCGAGAGGTAGCGGCAAGAGAACCCTCCATATCTTGCGGCCCGGAAGGTCTGTTCTGGCAACGAGGAAAGCGAGCGCCGTTCCGATCATCACGCACGCGATCGTGGTCGTTACCGCCAGGCGTACCGAGTTCCAGAGGGGAAGCATCGTGGTGCGACTTGTGACGGTCGCCCAGAACTCGCTG
>JABDOU010000096.1 GCA_013043085.1 Acidimicrobiia bacterium | reverse complement strand
AACGTCCTGTCTTCTTGACCGACTCGATGATGAGTTCTGTATCGAGAGGCACCAGCGTTCGAAGATCTATGACCTCGGCATCTATGCCGGCCTCTTCGGCTGCAGCGAGGGCGACATACACCATGGTTCCATATGCAAGCACCGTGAGATCGTTGCCAGGCCTGCGTATTGCTGCCTTGCCGAGCGGCACCGTGTAATGCCCTTCGGGTACCTCCGCTGCTTCGTGTTTCGACCAGGGGACGACCGGCTGGTCATAGTGACCGTCGAACGGTCCGTTGTAGAGACGCTTGGGTTCGAGGAACATGACCGGATCGTTGTCTTCGATTGAGGCGAGAAGGAGGCCCTTGGCGTCGTAAGGGTTAGACGGAACGACCGTCTTGAGTCCTGCCACGTGGGTAAAGAGCGCTTCCGGACTCTGCGAATGGGTCTGGCCTCCATAGATGCCCCCACCCGTCGGCATCCGGACCGTCATTGGCACCGTGAAATCACCAACCGACCGATGCCGTATTCGAGCGGCTTCTGAGACGATCTGGTCATATGCGGGGTACATGTAGTCGGCGAACTGAATCTCGACGCATGGACGTAGCCCGTTGGCCGCCATCCCGATAGCGGCGCCAACGATGCCGAGCTCGCTGATGGGTGAGTCAAAACATCGATGCTTTCCGAACTTCTGCTGCAAGCCCTGGGTACATCGAAACACGCCGCCAAAATGACCTACGTCTTCGCCAAAGACCACGACGGCGTCGTCGGCCTCCATGGCCACGAAATGGGCATCACGGATGGATTCGATCATGGTCATTCTCGCCATGTCATACCTTCCAGAAGATCTCGTTGTTTTTGCAGATGGGGAGGGATCTTTTCGTACACACCCTCAAAGATGTCTCTGGTGGGCTTCGGTCCTTCGTGGAGCGTTCCGTGGGATTCGGCCTCAGCTTGGGCAACCCGAACCTCTTCTTCGATCTGGTCAGTCAGTTCCTGTTGACGCTCGTCAGACCACTCTCCGAGCTCGATCAAGTGATCAGCCAGACGCTCGATGGGATCGCCGAGTGGCCATTTCGCCGCTTCATCGGGCGGTCGATACGCCGAAGGATCATCTGAGGACGAATGGGCCGCAGCGCGATAGGTGACCCACTCGATCAAGGTCGGCCCCAAGCCCCGCCTGGCGCGCTCGAGGGCCCATACGGCGGTCGAATGTGACGCGAGATAATCGTTGCCATCCACCCGAAGGGCGGGGATACCGAAGCCGATACCCTTTGCAGCGAACGTGTCGGCCCGACCTCGTGCAAGCGACTGATGAGAAGAAATCGCCCACTGGTTGTTCACAATATTCAGGACAACGGGGGCCTGGTAGGTCGATGCGAAAACCATCGCCGAGTGGAAATCTGACTCGGCCGTCGCACCGTCTCCGATCCACCCTGCGGCGATATTGCTCTCGCCTTTTATCGAAGCAGCCATCGCCCAGCCGACCGCCTGGATGAACTGAGTGGCAAGGTTGCCCGAGATCGTAAAGAAACCGTGCGCACGAGAGGAATACATGATCGGTAGCTGCCGCCCCTTTATCGGATCTTCCTCGTTCGAATAGACCTGGTTCATCATGTCGACCAATGGATATCCGTGAGCGATGAGGAGGCCTTGTTGCCGATACGTCGGAAAATTCATGTCGGAGTCGGCCATCGCAGCACGGAAGGCACATGCAATTGCCTCTTCACCCAAACACTGCATGTAGAACGAGGTCTTACCTTGCCGCTGGGCAGCCATCATGCGTCGATCGAACTCGCGGACCCGCATCATGTCGGTGAGACCCTTGATGAGCTGGGCTGCAGTGAGATCGGACTGCCATGGCCCGGTTGCCTTGTTGTCGTCTCCCAGAACGCGGATTAAGCCATCGGCCAAATCGCGCATCTCCCTCGGCTCGGCATCGACGTCCGGACGACGGGTTTCACCTGCCCCGGGGATGTCAATTCCGCTGAAATCCGGATCGTCGCCAGGTCTGAATCTCGGCTCGGGGATTGTCAATCGGGGACGTTCGTCCATCGAATCTCCAATGATGCAGCGATATTTCTCTCCAATGTTACGACGTCAAACAAAACCGGCTTGAGAGGCGGTCTCACGGAGCGGCATTCGCATCAGCACATTTCAGCCAGGGCGAATTTGATAGCCGTTCTCCCGTCTTGGCGCGTTACCGTATGGCTCGGTCTAGCCGGAGGGTCCCGTGGCAATCGCTCGAAGCCTGGAGAGGAAGATAGAACGACTCGTTGAAGGCGTTGGCGCTCGCCTCTTTGGTGGAGGACTCGATGTTCTCGAGGTGGCGAGTCGGATCGTGCGAGAAGCCGACCTCAACGTAACGCACGACGCAGTCGGACCTGTCGTCCCCAATCACTTTGATGTCTTCGTCGCAGACGGCGAAGCGAGTTCGTCGGCCCAACTCAACGAAGTCGTCGAGGAGGCCGCTCGTGAGAACGGTTGGCGCCTCAAGGGACCGGCAGACGTCGTCATCATCGTTGATGCGAATATGTCCGCAGGTTCGGTTGCTATCGAGAGTACGACCGTTCCCGGGCACCGTGCGGCGTGGGCGTATCTGGAGTCCGCACGGGATCAACGCCGAATACCCATCCGCATGAATCGAGCGCTGATCGGGCGAAGCCGATCGGCTGATGTCGTCCTCGCCGACCTCGAGGTATCGCGAGGGCAGGCAATCCTCTGGACCGAGCAGGGTGCCGTGTGGCTCTACGACATCGGTTCAGCCAATGGCACGGCCGTCAATGGGCGACCTATAACAGACGCTACCCGCATAGCCGATGGCGACCTGTTGACGTTCGGCCTTGCCTCGTTTCGACTTCGAACGACCTGATGCCACCGATTATCGCCAACCTCCTGAAATTCGCCTTCATCGGTCTCATGTATCTGTTCCTATGGCTGGTGAGTCGATCGATCGGCTCCCATCTCGGTGGCGATGCCGGCGTGCCGGTGCTCGCGAGGCGGGCCGGCGGAAAGGTGGCCATCATCACATCCCCGACTCAGGCCGGAGTGGTGGCGGAAATCCGGGGTTCGCTTGTCATGGGCCGAAGCGATGAGGCCGACCTCGTTCTCGAGGATTCCTATGCCTCTGGCTTTCACCTCCGATTCACGTTTGAGGACGACCAGCTCCAGGTACAGGATCTGGGCACAACGAACGGCACGTACGTCAATGGAAGGCGTATCACCTCATCTACGCTCTTGTCCAAGGGAGACACCGTCCAGGTCGGCAAAACCATCATGGAAGTTCAATGAAGCTCGGACGACACAAGATGACGTTTGCGTGGGCGACCGCAACCAATCCGGGTGTTGTCCGCGACCGCAACGAGGATTTTGTGTCTCCGATCGATCCCGGCACCAACGACAAAGGCTTGCTGGTCATGGTGGCTGACGGAATGGGCGGACACGTCGCAGGCGAAATCGCCTCGCAAGTAGCCGTCGAGGCCGCCTCCTCCCATGACGGTCCCCCCGCCTCGAGGGTGCAAGCTGCAAACGAGGCAGTGATGCGCGAATCAATGATCCGTCCGGACCGCGCCGGGATGGGGACCACACTGACGCTCGCAGAGTTTTCAAATAAGGGACGAGTAGAAGTAGCTCACGTCGGTGACAGCCGTTGCTACCTCTTTACCGAAGGAGGACTTCATCAGCTGACGGAGGATCACAGCCTCGTCAACGAGATGCTCGCACAAGGCCAGATCAGCGACGAAGAGGCCGTCAATCATCCACGGAAGAATGTCATCACCAGGGCGCTGGGCACCGACTGGAAAGTCGTCATCGACAATCTCGAACAAGAGATCGAAGTGGGAGATCGCTACCTGCTGTGCACCGATGGTCTCACCAATATGGTCACCGACGACGAGATTGCGGAGGTATTGGGCACTATCGAAGGCGCTCAGCCGGCTGCGTGGGCGCTCGTAGAAAAAGCCAATCTGGCCGGCGGTGAGGACAACATCTCGGTGGCGGTCATAGACATTTTGCCGTGAACCGCATAGCCGAGGCCTCTCTCATCCTGGGGTCAGCCGTGCTCGCTGCACTCGGGGTAGCCATAGCCAACCTCAGTTCGGGAGGGTCGGTCGACGCCCAGGTGGCGCTGACGTTTGTCAGCTTCGTGGTTGCGTGGGGAGGGCTATGGGTTACCGTACGTCGGCTGACTCCCGGGGCGAATCCATACTTGCTGCCGCTGGCCGCAATCCTGTCTGCTGTCGGGATTACTGAGGTCTACCGTCTCAATCCGTCACTCGGGTCTCTCCAACGCTGGTGGCTCATCGCGGCAGCAGCACTTGGATCCCTCACAATCCTCTGGCTGCGCGATGGAACAGCTGTTCTGCGCCGATATCGGTATCTGCTGTTGCTGGGAGGGGTACTCCTCCTCATGGCGCCTTTGTTGCCTGGCTCCTGGCCCCTTGGAGGTGTCACGGTCAACGGGTCACGTCTCTGGCTGCGGCTGAATCTGTGGGGCGATTCATCTTTTCAGTTTCAACCAGGTGAAGTCGGCAAGTTGGCGCTCGTCGTGTTCTTTGCGAGCTACCTGGCCGAGCGCCGCCAGGCTTTGATGCAGGTCCACCGCAAAGTGGCCAATCTCGAGTTGCCGGAGCCCCGCCAGCTCATGCCACTGGTGGTGGCCTGGTTGGCCAGTTTGATCGTGATGGTGTATCAACGGGATCTGGGAGCCTCACTGCTTTTGTTCGCGGTCTTTATGGCGATGTTGTACATGGCGACTGGCCAGGGGGTGTTCCCGCTCGCCGGCGTAGGGCTGTTCGGCATAGGGACCTTCGGCGCGTTCCAGGCCTTCTCGCACGTCCAACGCCGTTATAACGCTTGGATCGCACCGTTCGATGATTTTGAAGGCGCCGGCTATCAGATTGCTCAGAGTCTGTTTGCGATGGGATCCGGATCCATCGCAGGCTCCGGGATCGGACTGGGACGCCCGGACCTGATTCCGAGCGCCGCAACGGATTTCATTTTCGCGGCCATCGCCGAGGAGACGGGCTTTGTCGGCGCGGTGGGAGTCCTGGTCGGTTTCGCGCTCCTGGTGGCTGCTGGATTTGGCATCGCCGTTCGCAGCCGCGATCCGTTCAGGAAGCTCCTGGCCGCAGGGATCACAACGGTCATCGGCGTGCAAGCGGTCATCATCATCGGAGGAGTCACCCGACTGCTTCCTCTCACCGGAATCACCCTGCCGTTCATGTCCTACGGCGGTTCGTCGCTGCTATCGAATACGGTGGCTCTGTCCATCCTGCTCGTGATCTCACAGGAGGAGCACCGGTGAACAAGTCCATCCGCCTGGTTGCTGCCTCGATATATCTGTTCTTTGGTCTGCTGGTCGTCATGCTGACCTTCATCCAGGTGATCAATGGCCCCGAATACCGAGACGATGAACGCAACCCACGCCTCCTGGCAGCTCGCGCCGGTCGTGAGCGCGGTCCGATCGTCGCACGCGACGGCCGGCTCATCGCCGAATCGGTTGAGGTCAGCAGCCAAACCGCAGCCTTCGAACGGAGCTATCCCTTCGGCAGTCTCTTCTCGCATCCCGTCGGGTATGCCACGTTTCTGTTCGCGGAACGTGGCCTGGAGTCTGAGCGAAGCAGCGACCTCTCGTCGAGTAGAAACCTCACGTTCTCCGGAATGATCGACGAAATCCTGGGACGAGACACAGACGGACAGGGCCTCCGACTCACACTTTCACCGGAATTACAAGATGCGGCCAGGACGGGTTTGGGGGATCAACCGGGTGCCGTAGTAGCGATCGAACCATCGACGGGAGAGGTGCTCGCGATGTACTCCTCTCCCACCTATGACCCCAACCGCCTCGTGGCGGGCGATACGGAGTATGGCGACGCCATCAATCGAGAACCGAGCAAGCCACTGCTCGATCGAACCCGGGCCGAGCTATACCCACCGGGCTCGGCGTTCAAGGTCATCACGACTGCGGCAGCGCTTGAATCAGGCACGGCAAATGCCCGGACACTTTTCGAGGATGTTCCGGAGCTGGTTCTGCCGGGCTCGACGTCCACGATCTCCAATTTCAACGGTGGTTTGTGCAATGGTGGAGAACCGGTGACGCTGGAAGTGGCTTTCGCGAGATCGTGCAACACCGTGTTCGGCCAGCTGGGTTTAGATGTCGACGAGGACGACCTCATCGACATGGCCCAGGCATTCGGATTCAACCAGGACCTCGGACTCGACATGGAGCTCATCGAATCGCAAATACCAACAGATTTCTCCGGCAACCGGGCCGGCCTTGCGCAGTCGGCGATCGGTGAACGCGACGTGCGAGCGACGCCGGTACAAATGGCCGTGGTGGCTGCAGCGGTGGCCAATGGCGGAATCAGCATGCAGCCCTATCTCGTCGCGGAAACCTTTGAGCGGGATCTGACCGTCATACAGGCAACGCAACCCGCGATCAGAGAACGGGCCATCGGGCCCGGGACAGCTGCCGCCCTCAAGGACCTCATGATCAAGACAGTTACCCAGGGAACGGGTCGTTCCGCAGCGATCGAAGGCGCCGAGGTGGGAGGCAAGACCGGCACCGCTCAGGGACCGGGAGGAAATCCGGATCTGTGGTTTATCGGATTCGCAACTCGCGCTGAACGATCCATCGCCGTGGCGGTCGTGGTCGAAGACGGGGGCCTCATCGGCGCCGATGCCACCGGCGGAGCTGTTGCTGCTCCGATCGCCCGCGACGTCATGGCCGCCTGGCTCGCAGGATCATGATTACCGGTGACTCCTATCATGTTTCTGATGTCGTCGGACGTCGTATGAACCAGCAACTATTAGCGGGCCGCTATCGCCTTTCAGAGCATCTGGCTCGTGGGGGCATGGCCGATGTCTGGGAGGCAGCCGACCAGCTTCTGCAACGTCGCGTCGCCGTCAAGATCCTGCACGCCGCACACTCTTCTGACCCCTCTTTCATCCAGCGTTTCAAGCGGGAGGCGATGGCTGCGGCCAACCTCAGCCATCCCAACATTGTGAGCATCTTCGATACCGGCGAACAAGAGGGCGTCCGATACATCGTCATGGAACTTGTCGAGGGAAAAACCCTGCGCGATATTCTGAGAGCCGACGGATCTGTTCACCCCCGGCGTGCCGCAGAGATCGCGACGGAGGTGGCGGCTGCTCTGGAGGTCGCGCACCGGGGTGGGCTCGTCCACCGTGACGTCAAACCCGGCAACATCATGCTCCGGGGCGACGGCAGCGTCAAAGTGACCGACTTCGGTATTGCCAGAGCGTGGGACGACTCCGAAGAACTCACCCGAACCGGAGCGGTCATCGGCACAGCCACGTACTTCAGTCCCGAGCAGGCGCAAGGTCTTCCGGCGGACGCCCGTTCCGATATCTATTCGCTCGGGATCGTGCTGTATGAGATGCTCGCAGGCCGGACTCCCTTCTCGGGAGAAAGCCCCGTCTCGGTTGCCTACCAGCACGTCTCGGAATTCGCGGCCCCTCCTTCGACGCTCAACCCGGACGTTTCGCCAGAACTCGATGCGATTGTCATGCGAGCTCTCGAAAAAGGCCCTGCCGACCGGTATCCGACTGCCGAGGCTATGCGTGAAGACCTGCTGCGATATTTGCAAGGTCTGCCGGTAGATGCCGCTCTCAACACCGCAATGGCAACACGACTGGTCG
>JABDOU010000001.1 GCA_013043085.1 Acidimicrobiia bacterium | reverse complement strand
AGCATGGGATCGGTAGCAGGGGCGTACTGGTCCATCTGGAACCAGTGATCCATGACCGACAGGGAAGTAAAGCCGCCTTGATCGACCCGCTCAGCCACCTGGCCGAGCGTGTCGGCCATCCCTGCCGCCCCCTCCGGCCAGTCGAAATGCGGAATGTGCAATCCAATATCCATGAAACTTCCAATCGTCCAGTGAGCCGAGAATACCTCTGGCGCTCTTCCTCATTGCTCGATCCAGGCAACAGTCGGTCGCCTTCGTTCGGCCTGCATTTCAGCCAGGCAGTAGTCACCTCGATCCGGCAAGCAGGGCCAGTCGAGAATCGTCTGATCACGTCGCCGAGGTGGAAGTGGTCAACGGTTCACGTCCGAACATAACGAAAGGGCCCCGGAAAGGGCCCTTTCGTTGTTCGGGGTATCCGGTGGGTTACGGCAGGAGGACGCCGTCGAGCACGTGGATGACTCCGTTTGAGGTGAGGATGTCGGTAGTGACAACCTCAATCCCGTTGATGGTGACTACGTCGCCATCAACCTCGATCATGATGTCGGCACCGTTGACTGTGCTGACGCTCTGGCCGTCGAGGCCGATAACATCAGCGGCAGTCACAGAACCCGACACCACGTGGTACGTGAGGATTCCACCGAGGTTTGGATCGGCGAGAAGCTCCTCAGCGCTGATACCGAGGTCGGCCAGTGCCTGGGTGAACGCCTCATCGGTTGGGGCGAACACGGTGAACGGTCCTTCGCTCTTGAGCGTGTCGACCAGTCCAGCCGTCTCCAGTGCGGTGGCCAGCGTGTTGAACGAGCCGGCAGCTACTGCCGTGTCAACGATGTCGGCCAGCGACTCTTGCGATGCCTCTTCTTCCATGGCCTCGCCTTCCATCATGTCCGGCAGGAGGACCCCGTCGAGCACGTGGATGACGCCATTGGAGGCTTCGATGTCGGTTGCTGTCACGGCAATCCCGTTGACAGTGACTGCGTCGCCGTCGACGCCAATCATGATGTCGGCACCGTTGACGGTGCTGACGCTCTGGCCGTCGAGGCCGAGGACGTCGGCGGCCATCACCTTGCCGGATACCACGTGATAGGTGAGGATTCCACCCAGGTCCGGGCTGGCCAGCAGCTCTTCGGCGCTCATGCCGAGATCTACCAAAGCCTTTTCGAAGGCGGCATCAGTAGGTGCGAAAACGGTGAACGGTCCCTCACTCTTTAGGGTGTCGACCAGGCCGGCGGCATCGAGAGCGGCAGCAAGCGTCGTGAACGAACCGGCTGCAACAGCCGTATCCACGATGTCGGCCATCTCTTCAGCCATCGGCTCTTCTTCCATGGTTTCGGCGACCGTGGTTACGGGGGCTTCGGTTGTGTCGGAAGTCTCGTCACTCGCGCCACACGCCGCCGCTACCAGCGAAATGGTCAGTAACAGCGCCAGGAACTTTCGTGAACGTGTCATGTCTTTCTCCTTTATTGATTCGAGGTTTTTCCTCTGCACGTCCTCTATTCGGAACACGTATCCAGCTGGATGAGATTTTGTGAAAAAAATCACAAGAAGTCTGGGCGCGAGGCTTCAACCTTCCTGGTGCACGTGATCGTTCGCACTCGGTGCTCGTGACAGAATCGCAGCGATTGCCCGCTTTCTAGATGGACGGGCCGTTCCAGGTCCGCGCCAACTTCGCTTTGGAGAGCGCTCTACCCAGCCTTTCGGAACGTGTAGTGCTTCGGAGAGCTGCGCCGGCGGTTACTTGGTTGCAGGCAAGCCTCTTGGGAGGCGCTTTTCCGCGTCGATGAAGGGGAGTGCCTGGATCGTTGCCGGGTGCGGGCTTCCGTTGACGGTCACCTGCACCTGGCGGCCTTCCCACCCACCTTCGATCGGATGGTCGAAGCGTACGTAACCGATCCCGCACTCGAGGCTCGGAGACCACACGCCTACGGTCATATGCCCGACCCGCTGTCCGTCGAAACCGACTTCATCGGAACGCGATGGAGTGGCCGAGTCGCAGCGCAGTCCCCAGAGCAGCTGGGTGCGATCGGATTCGAGCAGGGCATCACGCCCGACGAAAACGCCGTTGTCCAAATCCACGAAGTGGCCCAGCCCGGCTGCGAATGGCGTCAGGGCCCGGCTCAGATCGGTTCGATTGTCCATGATCCCCGCCTCCACCCGGCGCGGAGCCATCGAGTCGCTTGCTCCCATGCTCAGGTCGAACGCAGCCCCCACCTCCATCAGATGGTCCCACAGCCGAAGATGGTCGAGTTCGTGGTTGCCGTAGATCTCGATGCCTAGCTCGCCGGTGTAACCCGAGTTGCTGACCAGCACCCGCTGGCCTCCGATATCGAAGTAGCGGGCTGCAAACCACGTGAAGTCCTCCGGTACCGGAGCTCCCATCGCCGCCGCCAGCACGTCGTGCGATCGGGGGCCCTGGATCTGAAGGACGCGCATGCCCGTGTCAATGACTTCCACGTCCATGCCGACACCGTTGCCGAGTAGCCAGTGTTCGATGTCACCCTCGGCCTGGATGTACCAGAAATGGTCTTCAGCCAGGCGGATGAGTACTCCGTCCATCAGGATGCCGCCGCCGGGATCGCACGCCAGGCCGTAAACGCAGCGGCCGACTCGCACGTTGGCGATAGGACGCGTGAACACCCGCTCGCATAGACGAACCGCGTCCGGTCCCTGAATCGAAATCGGCCGCTCGGGTGTGTCGTATAGCATCGCCCCGCTGCGCAGCTTGCGGTAGTCCTCGGCGACGTCTGTCCCCAGGCTGAGCGGGTACATCCAGTTGGCATACACGGCGTACACGACCTTGTCAGAATGCCAGCGCTCCACATACGGCGACCATTCCTTGCGGAGCCCGTTGAAGAGCACCTTTTCCCTGTAGTCACCGGCCATCAGCAAACCCTTTCAACTCTGTTTTCGATCGGGTGATCGTGCGCATTGCGGCTGCGAGGGTACCCATCCTGCTGGGGCGCCAGGTTTGGGGGTATCGCGTGTTTGTGAGTGCGGGTTGGTGAAACGGGTCTGAGCAACCGAATTTGGATGGCTGTCAACGTCGGCGAAAGCGCGGAGAATCAATGGCAGCGCTGGGAGAGCTCGACCTACCGACAACGGTGATGGTGGGAACTGACGACAAGACCACCCCGCAGTTCACGCCGCCGATCTCCATGGTTG
>JABDOU010000410.1 GCA_013043085.1 Acidimicrobiia bacterium | reverse complement strand
ACGTCAGGCTCGGAGGACTCGGAAGATTGTCATCGTTCACCGTTCCATCCAGATTGGCACTCGCAGGAAGATTCACCACCGCATCCACCCCCGCATTGACCACAGGAGGTTTGTTGATCGACCACGTGAACGGCTTTGTGTCTGACAGAGAGTCCAGTTCGCCTTCGGCGCGATCAAATACGGTGATACTGACCTCGTAGGTGCCGGTCGCACCCGCACTTATCGCACCGCTGATCTCACCTGCAGCCGATATCGTCAAACCGGGTGGCAATGTCCCTGAGTCGGAGAACCGCAATGCGTCGCCCGGGTCCGGATCAACCGCTGTGACCGAGAACGGCGTGATCGGGCCGACCGGAGTCACCCGATTGGTAATCGGGTCGAGGGTCGGAGGTTCGTTGACCGGGGTCAGCGTGATCGTGTAGCTGGGCACATTGCTGAAGGCGCCCAGCGGATCGCGAGCCCGGACCACGAGCGAGTAGCTGGTCGGAGGTGCGTCGAAATCGAGGATTTCCGTCGTTGTGACGACGCCGCTGACAGGCCCGATCGCGAAGACAGATGCTCCGGTTCCCCCGATGATCTCATAGGTGAAGCTCGAATCGTCAGGGTCGGTGGCAGCCACCGTCGTCACGATTGTGCCGGCCGGCTGCTCCTCGGGAACCGTAAACGAACCGGGAGCGGGAAGTACCGGCGACGCATTGGCGACACCGGAGAGCGGGATAGTAAGCGCCACGCCTGGCCCTATCCGCGAAACGTTGACGAAGGCAGTTTTCTCGCCGGACGATGTAGGCCGAAATTCGACCGTCACGTCACGTGAACGTCCGGGAGCCAACGTTGTCAGAAGATTCGAGCTGGTAAACGAAAACGCATTGGCGCCACCGATCGACGTCCCGGTCACCTGCGCGGATCGGACGTCGCTCGTATTCACGACACGAACCGTCTGAATAGCCGAGCTGCCGGTGACGATCTTGCCGAAGTTGAGGCTCGACGGCTCAGCCCGCAACACCGCCGGGCCACCAACCCTGACCACCTCGATACCCTGCACGGTTGCCTGATCGACGACCCGGGCAAAGTTGATATCGAGATTGCCATCCGAAACGGTCACCACGGTCGGCAACATCACGCCGATGTCTTTGCCGCCCGCCAGGGCAAAAATGTCGACATTGTTGCGGGGGGTGCCCTCAACCGTGACATTGAACCGACGGGCCCCGGGGGCATTGTGGAATCGTTCGGCGAGATAGAGACGCACCTCGTATGTGCCGGCATCGACACCCAGATCCCACTGCATATCGGTTCCGAACTGCTCCGTCAAAAAGACCGTAGATGGGGTTCCGAGCGGCAGCGAAGCGTTGTCCACTGCCACACTCCCGGCCGTTCCGACCGAACTCGTCAGTCCTGTGGCGAGATTGCGGCCGTCGGCCCACGGGAGAGTGCCAGACAACGCAGGGCCGCCTGCGTTGATGCGGTAGACGATGACGTCGTTGCCTCGCCCTCGCAGAGGCACCGAGATTTGCCCACCGCTATTGGCGATATTGAGCGAAGCGAACGATTCGGACTCTGACGAGGGACTGAACACGATCCCGAGTGTCGCGGTGGCACCCGGTGCCAGCGAAGGAGGAGGATCGCCAACGATTTGATAGGGCGCTGTTGTCCCCGACAGAAAGGCGTCGGAGATCGTGACCACCGGATCGCCGGTGGTCCCGAGATTGACAAGCGTGACATCTACCTGGGCCGATCCCCCGGTAGCAACCGATCCGAAGTCGATCGAAGCGGGGACCGCCCCGAGTCTTCCGGGCTCGGGCACACGGACGATTTCGATGGCATTCACGAGCGGCGGGGCCCCTGACGCCGGGAAAAAATCGAGATCGATGACGCCGTCGGCCTGGACGGTGAAGCTCCGGGACACGGCTCGATTCTGTCCGCCGGCCGCCGCGACAACATCGAAGCTCGACAGCACGGATCCACCTTCGATGCTCACGTCGAACGTACGACTTCCGGCACCGAACGTCTCGGCGAAGAACAGGTTGACGGTGTACCTGCCAGGCGTGACGGGAAAGTCCCATTCCATGGCTCCGAAGCGGTAGGTATCGAATAACTCAGACGGCACGCTCGACCCACTGACAAAACCGGGAGTTGCAAAGGCTGTTGTGGCCCCGCTCACGTAACGACTGATCGGATTGTCGGCCAACCAACCATCGACGTCATTCGGCCCACCGGCGTTGATGCGATAAATCCCCTCGGCAGTCACGTTCACGATCATCGGCGAACCGTCTCCGGAATGCTTGATTCGCATGACCGCCGATATCGGGCCAAGGCGATCCGGAACCACGCTGACGTCAGCGGTGAAACGGCCGCCAGACCCGACCCGAACACTGCTCGTTGCAGTTGCGGAAAACAGGTCTGCGTCAGGACCGGCGAAGGTGATCTCTTTGACCGTGACCGGTGGGTCCTCGGATGACCCGACGAAACTCGCCCCGATGGAACCGGTAGAAGCCACGTCGACTCCTGCCCACCCGATATCGAGGTTGGTGGAATCAACTCTCAGGCTGGAGGCGAGCTGCTGATGGTGTCCGGCGACCGGTATCCACGACGGTTCGCCGTAGGGAAAGACCGTGTCGGCCTGCACTTGAGCATTCTGATTTGAAAGGTAGAACCGGCCATCGGTCGGTCGGAAGATGCCGACCGAGTCGTGTCCGTCACCATCCCAGTCACCTGCGATGATCCTGTCGGACGGAACGCCGTAGAAAAATTCGAATTCGGCGACGCCACTCTTGTTCTCATTGGTGAAGTACGCCAGTCCGGTTGTTTCCCGATACAGGCCGACGGTTGCAATGCCGTCGCCATCGAAGTCTCCGGAAAATGGTCGGTCTCCGGGATTGCCAAAGAAGAAGGAATAGTCGGCGAATCCGGTTCCCAGCGAGTTGCGAACGAAGACTTCGCCCTGGCGATAGATGGCAAGCGTGTCGCACCCATCGCCGTTCCAGTCACCAACGAGAGGGATGTCGCCTCCCTCGCCGTAGAAGAAGTCCTGATCGGCGACGCCCAGATCGTTTGAGTTTCGCAGATACACGAATCCGTTCGATCGGCGGAACATGCCGACTGTGTCGACGCCGTCACAATCCCAGTCACCGAGCATGGGTTCGTCGCCGGGAATGCCATAGAAGAATCGTGACGTGCTTCCATCGGGTCCCCGGAGAAACCATTCTCCTCGGCTTGGATCGAACGCGGCGACCTCGTCCTGCTCGAGAGCGAGTGCGGAACCGCCGCCGAGAATCAGGAGCGCACCCACGACGCCTGCTATCAATGCGAACCGCTTCATTCCGCAACTCCCTGTGTCTGCCACATATGCCGATCGCTCATTGATGCCCACCCCGGCTCGACGATCTGACAACTGGACAACGCCCTGTTGTATTTCCCACCATTACTTCCAACCTGTCGTTCCCACCTGACCTCAATCCCTTCGCGAACGCTAGCCATCGCGGCGGAGCGCTCACAGGGGACCCGAGACCCAAATCTCTTTCTGCGAACCTGTTGTTACCAGGCCCGATTTGTTATCAAGCCCGATCGGCCAGGTCCGGGTACTTCCGGCCCGCGTTCCAGGGCGCTGAGGGCCCTCAGCTCTTGAAAATCAGCGTAGCGCCTCGGCGACGATGGCTTGCTGTTCACGAGTGTGAATTTGAAAACTTCCGGTCGCAGGGCTGGCCGATGCCGAGCGGCTCACGAGGTTGACATCTTTTTCGAGTAGATCGAGAAACCCGGTCCGCACGTATCCCCAGGCTCCCATGTTGACAGGCTCTTCCTGAGCCCACACGATCTCGGCATCTGCCTGGTGACGCGAGAGCTCGTGTGCCACTTCCTCAGACGGAAACGGATACAACTGCTCCAGGCGCACCAGCGCCAGATCATCGCGTACCCGTTCATCTAGAAGCTCGTAGTAGAGCTTGCCCGTACAGAACACCACCTTGGTTGCGTTTTCGACGTTTGCATCGCCGAGGACGGGCCGAAAGTGCGGCTCCACGAGATCCTCGATCCTCGAGTAGGAGGGTCGGGTTCGGAGCAACGACTTGGGTGTAAACAGGATGAGCGGTTTGCGGACCTGACCGATGGCCTGGCGTCGCATCATGTGGAACAACGTCGCGGGAGTGGATGGCACAACCACCCGTATATTGCGCTCGGCGGCGCTCTCGAGATACCGTTCGATGCGGGCACTCGAATGCTCAGGTCCTTGACCTTCGAAGCCATGGGGAAGCATCACGGTCAGATTCGACGTTTGATTCCACTTGTCTTCGCCCGACGTGATGAATTGGTCGATGATGACCTGACCACCGTTGGCGAAGTCTCCGAATTGGGCCTCCCACGCAACCAGCATCCCGGTCGAGGCGACCGAGTATCCGTATTCGAACCCGAGCGCTGCAAACTCTGAGAGCATCGAGTCAACGTATTCGACCGGTGCCTGCGATTCGTCCATGCCTTTGACCGGTATCCACTCCTCCTCGGTGTTGTAATCGACAAAGGCAGCATGGCGATGGCTGAAGGTTCCGCGCTTCGAATCCTCTCCCGCGATTCTGATCCGGTGGCCTTCGAGCGACAGGGAGCCAACCGCGTAGGTCTCTGCCATCGCCCAGTCGACGAGTCCTTCTGCGAAAAGCGTGCTGCGATTCTCGAGCACCCGCACCAGCTTGGGATGCATGGTGAAACCGTCGGGTATCTGCGTCGTATGGGCCTGTATCCGCTCGATGACTGCCCGATCGATCCCCGTAACCAAACCGTCGTCGGCGGTTACATCCTGACCTTCCGGGAACTGCAGCCCCTCGCCCCCTCTTGATTCGGCGAGCGCTTCCGAGAGAAGCGAATTGAAGTCGCTGAGGATCTTGTCACCTTCTTCGATGGTCAACTCGCCTCTCTTCACGAGCTGTTCGAGATAGAGCTTGCGGACACTTCGGTGTTTGTCGACCTTCCTATACATGAGGGGTTGAGTGAACGCCGGCTCATCGGCCTCGTTGTGACCGAGCCTCCTGTAGCAGACCAGGTCGATCACAACGTCCTTGTGAAATGCCTGGCGATAGGCAAATGCCATCGCCGCCACCCGGACGACAGCCTCAGGATCGTCTGCATTGACGTGCAATATCGGGGCCTGGATGGCCTTCGCAACGTCAGTTGCATAGTGGCTAGAGCGCGCGTCCTCGGCATCTGTCGTGAATCCCACCTGGTTGTTCACGACAACGTGAACCGTCCCACCGGTCCGATATCCGCTCAGCTGGCTCAGATTGAGGGTCTCGGCAACAACTCCCTGGCCGGCAAACGCCGCATCGCCGTGGATGAGGATCGGCAAGATCGCCTGCTCGGCTCCGGGTCCGTGCTGATCCTGGCGAGCCCGCACGATGCCTTCCAGAACCGGATCGACGGCTTCCAGGTGGCTGGGGTTTGCCACCACCTCGACCGACAGCTCGTTCCCTTCAGGATCAACGTGGATACCTTCGGCGCCAAGGTGATATTTCACATCTCCTGAAAGATGGTCGTCGTCGACGTCATCCGAGACACGGCCTTCGAACTCCTTGAAGATCTGCGTGTGGGATTTTCCGATGATGTTTGCCAGAACATTCAGTCGTCCTCTGTGCGCCATCCCGATGATGGCCGACTGCATGCCGTCGGCGGTTGCCGCGTTGAGCACTTCGTCCAACAGCGGGATCATCGACTCTGCGCCGTCGAGACCAAAGCGCTTTTG
>JABDOU010000055.1 GCA_013043085.1 Acidimicrobiia bacterium | reverse complement strand
TTAGAACACCATCGGCACGGCTGACGTCCGCTTCTACATGGGAGAACAGGGTGACCGGCCCCATGTCGGGGAATTCAATGGTGACGGAAGCGACAAGATCTCGGTGTAACGAACAGGTACAGGTCAGGTGTTCATTGCCAATCGGCTCGGCAGTGAGAGCCGCGGGGTTCGGGCGGATCTCGAGATCTTCTTCGGGAATCCCGGCGATCGTCCCTTCGCCGGGGATTTCAATGCAGACGGCATCACCGACATCGGGTTGCATCGGGATTCTTCTGGGCTCGTCTATATGAGATTCGATCAAACGACCGGCCCTGCCCAGGCCTCGTTCTTCTACGGCGAAGCAGATGATCAGATCTTTGCGGGAGACTGGAATGGAGACGGGCTCGAGTCGGTCGGCCTCTATCGATCGCTCGACCGCTCACTCTTGCTGTCCAACGAAAACCGTCTCCAGCAGGCTGATGTGACATACCAATTCGGGGAGGACGATTGGATCCCGGTTGCGGGATCTGTCGGCGATCTGACAGGCCTCGAACTCGTCGGTCCTACCGACCGACCCGGTGTCGAAGTCATCGCAAGGGAGGGGTGGGGTTCTGCACCGATCGGACAGCTCGAGCCGCATACGATCGAAGAGGTAACGATCCACCATTCCGCCCGATCGTTTGCAGGTTCGAACTCAGACGCTCCAGCGCGTATTCGTTCCTATCAGCGCTATCACCAGGATCAGGGTTGGCCTGATATTGCGTATCACTTTGTGATCGATCGAAACGGGAATGTGTATCAAGGCAGGTCTCCGGAAGGTCGCGGGGACACCTTCACGAACTATGACCCCAGCGGCCACTTTCTCGTGATGGTCGACGGCGACTTCGATGGAGAGCCTCCCACAGATGCTCAGATCGAATCGCTGGCCCGGATGGTGGCGTGGGGGATCGATGAGTGGGGTATCGACCCCGGGGACGTTGGCGGACATCGCGACCACGCAAAAACGAGTTGCCCTGGGGAGTTGCTTTACGGTCTCATCCACGACGGGACACTCGCAGCCCGCACGGACGAGCTACGCAGAGGAGGAGTTGCCCTGCAGATTCTGGATGGGGCCGGCTCCCTGGAACGGGTCGATCAGGTCGAAGCCGCGATCGACCCCGATCCGGGTCTCGTGATGCTTCCCGTGATCCCGAATCTGCCTGCTGCCGATGTTCTTGCGCGGTTAGCTGTCTGCCCGGGGTGCGCGGGCGGCTAGCTCTTCGATGACAAGTCGCGGGGTCACCCTGCGCTCAGCGAGTAGGACCAGAAGGTGATAGATCACGTCTGCCGCCTCGGAGGCGACCCGGCCATCGCTGTCGGACCCGAAGGCGTGGTTCTTCGCCGCAAAGGCGACCTCGGCGGCTTCCTCGAGAACTTTGCGAGCGGTCGCCTCGACCCCTCCCGCAATGAGCTCGGCTGTATATGAGCCTTCTGGTAGGTGGTTGGCTCGTTCCGCGATCGTCGCCCACAACGATTCGAGGCTGTAGAAGCCTTGGGCGGGAACACGATCTGCGTGTTCGTCCCCTGATGTTCTTTCCTGGCCAAAGCACGAAACGGTCCCCGTGTGGCAAGCAGGTCCGGCCGGTTTGACGGTGAGCAGAATTGCGTCATCATCGCAATCGAGGGAAATGTTGACGATGCGCATCACGTTCCCGCTGGTTGCGCCCTTCTTCCATAGCTTCTGACGCGAACGGCTCCAGAAGTGGGCGTATCCTGTTTCGCTCGACGTTCGAAAAGCGACCTCGTTCATGTAGGCGACCATCAGGACCTGGCCGGTGCTGACATCCTGGACAACAGTGGGGACGAGTTCGTTCGAACCGAAATCTGGGGCGCCGGTCATCGGACCGGAATCCCGGCCCGGGCCATCGAATCCTTCAGCTCCTGCAATTCGATCTCGCGACGATGGAACATCGAGGCCGCAAGCACTGCATCTGCGACTCCGGGCGCCAGCGCTTCTATGCAGTGCTCGATCGTCCCCGCTCCACCTGAGGCGATCACAGGTACCGTCGTCGCCGCTGACACGGCAGTCAAAAGCGGTATGTCGAAGCCGGATTTGGTGCCGTCTCGATCCATCGACGTCAAGAGAATCTCGCCCGCGCCCCGCATCGTGCCCTCGACGGCCCACGCCACTGCATCGAGACCGGTTGTCTCGCGGCCTCCGTTCACGACAACCTCCCAGCCGTCTTCAATGCTGCGAGCGTCGATCGCCAAAACCACACATTGACTTCCAAAGGTGGCGGCGCACTCAGAAATCAATCCTGGATCGCGGACCGCTGCGGTGTTCACCGAAACCTTGTCCGCGCCAGCTCGTAGGACCGCCCGCATGTCGGCAACCGAGCGCACGCCTCCACCGACGGTCAGCGGGATAAATACGTTCTCGGCAGTGCGTCGAACCACGTCGAGCATGGTGTCACGATTCAGGTGCGAAGCGGTGATATCCAGGAAGACGATCTCATCTGCACCCTCCGCTGCGTACCGTTCGGCGAGCTCTACCGGATCCCCTTCGTCTGTGAGATTGATGAAGTTGACGCCCTTGACGACGCGACCTTCTGCGACATCGAGACAAGGGATGACGCGCTTACGAAGCAATTGTTGTCTCCTGGCGGCAGGATTCGACGAAATTGTTCATCATGCGTCGGCCGGCATCTCCAGAGCGTTCGGGGTGGAATTGCACGCCTATGCGATGTTCCGAACGGACAATCGCAACGACATCCTGGTTGTAGTCGGTTGTTGCGATGATGATCGACTTGTCGCTGGGCACCGGCGCATACGAGTGGACGAAATAGAAGGTCGTCGACGGATCGATTCCCGAAAGCAACGGCTCGGACGATCGGGTCTTGATGTCGTTCCAGCCCATGTGGGGGAGTCGGGGCGCGATGAGACGTTCGACGGTCCCTTCCAGAAGGCCAAGGCATGGTGAGTCGTCTTCCACGGACGTTTCGAACATGAGTTGGAGCCCGACACAGATTCCCAGGAGTGGACGACTCCACCCTTTGATGACGGGAATCAATCCCTGACGCGATAGGCGGTCCATTGCCGGTCCCGTGGCTCCGACACCGGGCAACACCATTCCGGCCGCATCGCTGACTTCGTCTGCGTTCTCCACGATCAGCGGCGTTGCACCTGCTGCGGCCAGGGCCCGTGATATCGAAACGAGGTTGCCGGCGCCATGGTCGATGATCATGATGGGGAGCGTCATGTCGCACCTTTGGTTGAGGCGATTCCGGTTCGCCGGCCGTCGATCTCGACCGCAGCTCGCAACGAACGCGCAAGGGCCTTCATTGCCGCTTCCGCGATGTGGTGGCTGTTGGCCCCATGGGCGGTGACGTGCAAGGTCGTCCCGGACGTGCGGGCGAAAGCTTCGAGCGCATGAGCAAAGTTCTCGGTCGTGAAGTTGCCGATGGTGGGATTGGTGAACTCAACGTCGATTACTGCGTAGGGGCGGCCACCGACATCGACTGTGGCCGTGGCCAACGACTCATCCATCGGAACGATGGCGCTGCCAAATCGATGAATTCCGGCTCGGTCTCCGAGCGCCTCGCCGAAAGCCGAACCCAGGACGAGGGCGGTGTCCTCCACCGTGTGGTGGTCGTCGATGTGAAGATCTCCCTCGACATCGACAATCAGGTCGAACAGGCCATGGTGAGCGAACGAGGTCAGCAGGTGATCGAAGAAGCCGACGCCGGTTGAGATTTCCGCCCGGCCAGTTCCGTCCAGGTCCAGAGAAATGCGCGCGCGGGTTTCGCTCGTTGCGCGTTCGATGTCAGCTG
>JABDOU010000347.1 GCA_013043085.1 Acidimicrobiia bacterium | reverse complement strand
GATCGGCGATCTGACCAAGTGCCTCCTGCGCGCGAGCAAGTGGGTACGTGTCTGAAACAGGCGGCACAATCTGACCGGATTCGACCATGCCCACGATCTCCGCAAAGTTTTGGGCGGCGATGTGAGGCTCACGTGCGACGAACGCTCCCCAAAACACTCCTATCAGCGACGCGCCTTTTAGAAGAGCGAGGTTGAAGGCAAGGGACGGGATATCGCCTGCTGCGAATCCCACCACCAGATACCGCCCGCGCCATCCGATCGAACGAAACACTGCTTCGGCAAGATCGCCGCCGATCGGATCGTAAACAACGTCCGGACCTACCCCGTCGGTGACGTCCTTGATCCTGGCCCTGATGTCTTCTGACGAATAGTCGATGGTGAAATCCGCCCCATTGGATGTTGCATAATCCAGTTTTTCAGCGCTCGAGGCGCAGGCGATTACCGAGGCGCCCATCGCCTTGCCCAACTGCACGGCTGCCGTGCCAACTCCACCTGATGCCCCAAGCACCAGAAGGGTTTCGCCAGGCTGGAGGTCCGCTCGCTGCTTAAGCGCGTGATAGCTCGTTCCGTAGATCATGGCGAGACCGGCGCCTTGAACAAAGCTGATGTCTTCAACCAACGGGAGAAGCCGCGTTCGCGGCACTGTTACGTACTCGGCGAAGGCACCTGAATCGACGAGAAAGATTGCGCGATCGCCCTCGCTCCAATCCTCAACGGCTTCACCGACGTCCGTGACCACTCCTGCACCTTCGACACCCGGTACGAACGGCGTTGCAGGTTTGAATTGGTATTTCCCCTCCATCATGAGGATGTCAGGAAAGTTGACGCCCGCGGCCTCTACCTTGACGACAACTTCGTCTCGGCCCGGTTGTGGTTCTTCGATATCGCGTATTTCTGCCGTGTCCCAGGGTCCATACGCTTCCACCACGAGAGCCTTCACGGGTTAACGATCCCCATCCCAAGCCATTCGGCGACCAGGGCAGGTTTCTCCTGACCTTTGATCTCAACCGTTACCGAGTTCTTGATCAGATATCGTCCTTGCCCTTTGTTGTTGACGTCGAGCACGCTGACGTGAGCCCTGATCCAGCTGTCGACCACGACTGGCTGCACGAAGCGCACAGAATCAAAGCCATAGTTGATTCCGATAGCGAGGTGTTCGGGCATCAGGGTCAGCTCAGAACACAAGTACGAAAGAAGGGATAGCGTCAGAAAGCCATGAGCAATAGTTGAGCCGAATTCGGTTTTGGCGGCAGCTTCCGGATCGATATGGATGAACTGATGATCCAGCGTGACGTCAGCAAACGCATCGATACGGTCCTGATCGATGTGAAGCCATTCGGAAGGTCCGAGCTTGGCTCCGATGTAGGTCGCAAGTTCGTCCGCAGGTACCAGTTTTGCCATTGCCGCTCCCGGATCCGTGTGAGGCGATCCTACAGAGGCCAATCATCCCTCCGCCTCGCCGAGCATTTCATAATCTTCGGGGGTGTTCACGTCGAGTGGCTTGCTGGTTTGGTACGTCAACCGCTCGGCCCGCTCATCGGTTTCGAGCATGTCAAAAATGAACCTGTCGGGCGCGGTCACGGGCAAAGACGAGATCATTTCCGCAGAGAGACCAAACGGGTGTCCTGGCCCATCGCTGTAGTCCGTCAGAACACCCCATGATCCCTGCTCAAGACTCCGGCCTACAGCTTCTATGACCTCAGTCGGGATCGCTGGCATGTCGGCTACGAGTACAACGGCAGGGCATTGTGTTTCTGCAATCGCTTCAAGGCCGGTTCGCAGCGACGAATAGCTTCCTGTCTCGTAATGGGTGTTCTCAACGCATGACGCACACAAACCTGCCACCGAACGAGCGACTTGTGCCCCGTAAGCTCCCGTTACGACGACAACCGGATCGGCCGCTGTTCGGCATGCGGCTTCGACCACCCGACGCACCATCGCGACGCCGCCGGCCGGCAAGAGCTGCTTCGGGCGTCCCATCCGAGTAGCAAGCCCGGCGGCCAAGATCACAACTGCATAGGACACCCATCCAGGCTAACGCCGGCTCCGAATACCCTGGACGGGAACCATCCACGATCGACGGTCGTTAGAACGAACGAACTCATGAAAACCAGAACCAAACTCTCCCTGGCCGGCATCATCGGCGTCGCCGCCTCACTTGGCTTCGGCGAGCTGATGTCCGGGCTCATCTCTTCTGTTTCCAGTCCCATTACCGCGATCGGCGAACGCCTCATCGACTGGTCGCCACCGGCTCTCAAAGACTTTGCCGTCACGACATTCGGTACCGCCGACAAACCGGCACTGCTGATAGGGACGGTGATCGTGGCACTCATCCTTGGAGCCGCAGTCGGCGTGTGGTCCTATCGTCGGAACTGGCTGGCGTTTCTGGTGTTCTTTGGCTTCGCAATCGTCGGCATTGTCGCCGGTATTCAATCGCCCCTCGTCGATCCTGCGTGGACCACCGTTCTGGGTCTCATAGGCGGTGCCGTCGGGTACAACGCACTCACCTATCTCCAACGACTGATCGCCTCAGAGAGTCCGGCGGTTCCCGTTTCCGCCGGACTCTCGACCGCAGACCCGGAATCCGGCCCTGAGTTGACCGGAACACAGGTCGGCGCGTCTCGCAGGGAGTTCCTCACCGCAGCAGGCGGCATCGGAGCAGTAGCTGTGGCTTCAGGAACACTTGGGCGGTTCGCATTCGGCGGTGGAGTCAGCATCGACCCTGCAACGCTTGCCGTGCCCGACGCCGCCGGAACCCTCGCCGCTCCCTCGCCGGCGAACATGCTCAGCGTGCCGGGCATCACCCCCATCATTGTGCCAAACGACCAGTTCTACCTCATCGACACGGCCCTCGCCGTGCCCCGGGTCGATCCCGCAAGTTGGTCTCTACGTGTGAATGGCATGGTCGACACCGAGCTGGAGTTGTCGCTCGACGATCTGAAGGCGTTCGACCTGATCGAGGAATATGTGACGATCGCCTGTGTTTCGAACCCCGTTGGCGGACCGTACGTAGGTAATGCCAAATGGACCGGGGTTCGGCTTGTAGAGGTCCTCGAGCGTGCAGGTGTCCAGAACGGCGCCACACAGATCGTTGGGACCTCAGTTGACGGCTGGACGGCCGGATTTCCGACCGAGGCAGTGTTCGATGGCCGGGAGCCACTCATCGCACTTGCCATGAACGACGAACCGCTGCCTGCCAAACACGGCTTCCCCGCCAGATTGATAGTGCCCGGCCTCTACGGCTACGTATCAGCGACAAAATGGCTGAGCGAGATCACGCTCACAACGTGGGAGGGATTTGACGGCTACTGGGTGCCGCGTGGGTGGTCGAAAGAGGGCCCTATCAAGACCCAATCCCGCATCGACGTGCCGACCAAAGACGATCCGATCTCCGCTGGAAGTACGACGGTGGCCGGCGTGGCATGGGCACCACTCAAGGGAATCGACAAAGTGGAGGTTCGGGTCAATGGCGGCGAATGGATCGATGCCATCCTGAGCGAGCCATTGAGCGAAAAATCATGGGTGCAGTGGCGGACAGATGTTCCGATAGCACCGGGACAGGCACTGATCGAAGTCAGAGCGACCGATGGCGAGGGCTATACACAAGAAGAGAATCGGGTCGAGCCTCGTCCGGACGGAGCCGAAGGATTTGATGCGGTCGTGGTACAGGTAACGGCGTAGCGACACGCTCTCAGACGTCGATGGCCATGCCCACCTGTGCGGCATCGGTATTGGGAAAGTGCTGCCTCGCTTCATCCAGCAAACGGTCCACGTCTTCGTCGGTCCGCTGAGGATCATGACTAGAAAGCACGAGATGTGATATATCGGCGTCCTTTGCCGCCGCAACCGCATCCTGCCACGTCGAATGACCCCATCCTCGATGATCGTCATAGTCGTCCGGTGAGTACTGGGCATCGTGAATCAAGACGTCAGCTCCTGCGGCCAACGTGGCGAGTCGTTCATCCGATTCCTTCTCCCCCCTCTCGACGTCGGTCGCAAACACGACCGAGCCCGTAGGTGTGTCGATCCGATAGGCCGTTACCCCCTGGGGATGATGAAGGCGTGCGGCACTGATTGTCAGCGGACCCACCTGCCACGGAACGTCGGGTACCGCGAGGTAGTTCTTGGCCGCCGCTGTGGCAGAAAGTGGAACGGGAAACCAGGGCGGCTCAAATGCGCCCGCCACTCCCTCTTCGACTGTGTGGGACTCCCAGGGCGATCCATAGAAGTCGAACGTCGCCTCGGGTTCGTACAGGGGCGAGAAGAAGGGCAAACCCATGAGGTGATCCCAGTGGTAGTGACTGAGAAGAACAGTGAAATGCCGAGCTTCGGTTCCGATGTGGTCTTCGAATCCGCGCAGCCCGGTCCCACAGTCCAACACCAGATGAGAAGTAGCGTCGAGCTGCATCGACAGGCACGTGGTCGAACCCCCATACCGATCCATCAACGGCGAACCGACGGGAACCGAACCGCGTACCCCATGAAACACTATCTCCAAGCCAACCTCCTTGCCCTCGAACGCTACACCGGCAGGCTCTACGCTGCCGCCAAATGCCGATTAATCTCGACCTCAAAGCAAGGCAACGTCGGGGCAAGGCATGAAGATCGGCTCACTGCGTCCTCCGAGACTGAGAACAGCAGAGACGGAAACACACCGAAGCGCGAGCTGGCTCGAACTTTTTTACGATCTCGTATTCGTTGTTGCGGTTGCAAGGCTGGCGGGTCGGCTTCTCGACGATCACAGCGTTGCGGGATTAATTCCGTTCATGATCTTCTTCGTTCCCCTCTGGTGGGCGTGGGCCGGCTACACGTTCTATGCCGATCGCTACGACACAGATGACCTCGGCCAACGCGGGCTGGCAGCGGCCCAAATAGTTGCCGTCGCCCTCATGGCGGCGAGCATGTCCGGAGAAACCGACTCGACATTCGCTTTTGCCGTGAGCTACATAGCAGCCCGGTCGATTCTGGTCGTGATGTATATCCGAGCTCGCCGACATGTTCACGAGACCCGCGAACTGGTCACTGGCTACATCATTGGTCATTCCATCGCGATCGCCGTCTGGCTCCTGTCTCTGCTCATCGACGAACCAGCCAGGTTCGCGCTGTGGGGTCTCGGGCTCGCTATCGATTTCTATACGCCATTCGCGGTTCGAAAGATTCAGGCGAAAGTGCCGCTCGACACCTCACATCTGCCGGAACGATTCGGACTGTTCACGATTCTTGTCCTTGGCGAGTCGATCGCGGCGGTGGTCGCCGGTTTGTCTCACGAAGGCTGGCACCCACGGCCGGTGATCGCATCGCTGATCGGGATCATGGTTGCCACCGCTCTGTGGTGGCTGTACTTCGACAACCTCGAAGGCTCGGTTGTCCGTAGAAAAGAGGGCCAGCGAACCGCGTGGAAACCCACAGCGTGGATTTACAGCCACCTGCCGCTGGCATTCGGCCTGACCGTGACCGGCATCGGACTCGAGTTCCTCGTCACAGACGATATGTCGGGCGAACCGCGGTGGATTTTCATCGTTGGAATCACGGTGGCACTTGCCGCCATGGGACTCATCCACGTAAGCACGGAGGCAGCGGTTGACCGACATGATGGACTGAAAGCTCGGATCCGCTTTGGT
>JABDOU010000299.1 GCA_013043085.1 Acidimicrobiia bacterium | reverse complement strand
GTGTCCATCCGGCCACGCTCGAGCTCGAGCAGGCCGACGGGAGCCGCATGCATGTTCCCTACAGCAAGCTCCTTGCGTCCGGCATCACCGTCGGTCGGGAGGAAGATCCCGGCCGATCGGAGTAGCCGAAGCGGAGCCGGCAGAGCCGCCCGCATCCATTTCGATCCCCAGATGCGGCAGGACCCTCCCACTTGATGGGAGGGTCCTGCTTCTCTTGCCGTTCGGTCGACCGGTTTACGTGTCCTGATCGCCCAGAATGACGGCCTTGACACCCTCGACTCCAGCCGCGGCCACGTCGCGTACCGCGTGGACGGCCGACTCGCCGATCTCCTCAGCTGCGGCGAACGCCCCGGTTGCTGCAGCCGATGCCGCATCCTCAGCGCTCAGACCGATCTTCTTGGCTCCATCGATGGCTCCGCCGATCGCCGCCGCCGTGACCTTCGTCACGTCTCCGCCAACCTCGCCGGCACCTGTCACAAACCCGCGAGCGGTGCTGCGAACCGTTTCGAGCACGTCGGCACCCACCTCCCTGGCGCCGGTAATTGCGCCGGACATCGTGGCCGCCGTGGTTCCGATGAGGTCGCTTCCCAGGTCCTTGGCAGAGGTCACCACCGTATGAGCGAGGGTGAACGCTCCCTCACTGAGACCGACACCGACCGACTCGGTGGTGCCAATGACTCCTTCGGCGATCGCCCCGGCAGTTTTCGTAACGTCGCCACCGATCTGACCCGAGCCCCTGAGCGCCGCCCGCACGGTCTCGGATATCACCCCTGTCGTAACCGTGGCGACCTCGCCGACGCCTTGCAGCAGCCCAACGACGAGGCCTTTGCTGGTCCGGATCAGACCCGTCCCCACCTCATTGACGGCATCGAAGGCGCTCGTCGCCACCTGTGATACGACTTCGCCGGCCCCCGAGACGACGTCGCCGGCCCCGCGAAGCGTTGCCACCGTCGCGTCCTTGACGGTTTCTGCCGTTCCCTCAACGATGGCGCCGGTCCCGCGCAGCACCTTCAATACACCGTTCTTGACCTTGGTTACCGGTCCTTCACCCATCGAACGCCTCCTTTGCGGTCTCTGTTGGTTCTATGACGCAGCCCGGTTCGAAAATGTCGCGGCAACTGCGCGACGTCCGTCTCAATCAGAGCGTCCTGTACAGGCATCGTTGGAAGACAGGAGCGTCTGTGATCGCCATTGCATCTCTACTCGTCGTGATCGGCGTCGCCACGCTGGTGGTTCGCATGGGAGCGCTCGCGCTGACGGCAACGGGCATGCCCGCAGAAGTGGCTCGCTTCCAGGCGCGATCCGCCTTCACCGGCGTCGGATTCACGACGAGTGAGTCGGAAACCATCGTCGGCCATCCTGTGCGGCGACGCATCGTGCTCTTTCTGATGACCATTGGAAACGCGGGGTTTGTGACGATCGTTGCATCACTCATTCTTTCTTTCTCGGGGAGCAGCAGCACGACCGATGCCATCGTGAGGGCTCTCGTGATCCTCGGGGCGATCGTGGCCCTCGGGTATCTCAGCCGGACCAGCTTCTTCGAGCAACGGGTCACCGCGCTCCTGGCCAGGTTGCTCGATCGCTATTCAGATCTCGAACTCCGCGATTTTCATCACATGATGCGGCTCGGCGGAGAGTACGCGGTCATCGAGCTCGCCGTTCAGGAAGGCGATTGGATCGCCGGGAAGTCCCTGTCCGAGTTGGAGCTTCCCGACGAAGGAGTCGTCCTCCTCGCAATCCAACATGCCGACGGAACGTTCTTCGGAGCACCGCAGCCTCACACGAGAGTCGAGTCCGGAGACACCCTATTCCTGTACGGACGATCCGGGGCCGTGGCAGACCTCGACCATCGTCCCGCCTCGGTGAGCGGTGATTTGGCGCACGAACACGCCGTCGCCGAGCAAGAACAGTTCCTCGAAGCCCACGAGGACCCGGATGGATCCCACCCGTGACTCATGAACGAGGGCCCCTCGTAACTAGTCTGAACGTTCGGCAAGTAATAGGATGGTTGTCGATGGCACGACAGAGCCGACGGGAAGAACTCCTTCGAGCAGCGCTGGAGGAGTTCAAAGAAAAGGGATATGAGGGGACGTCGGTGGCCGACATCGTCCTGCGAACCGGCATGAGCAAGGCTGCCTTCGGCTACCACCTGGAAACCAAGGAACAGCTCATGGACGAACTGGTGGAGCCACTGCTCAATGACATCGAAGCGGCGCTCGACGGCTTTGTCCGACACCCCTCGTGGCCTGAGGAGGGCCGGAGGCTCCTGTCCGCCTACCTCGACGTGCTGGTCGAGCACCGTGATCTCCTCATCTGGGTCGATGCCGACAAAGCGGTGCTCCATCATCCGCGCCTCGGCAAGCGCCTGACCGACTCGAACCAGCGCCTTCGGGAGGCCATTCGCGGAGACAATCGCTCGGCGGCGGCTCGCCTGGGAGCATCGGCCGTCCTCGGCACCCTGTGGCGCCCATTGCGAAACCTTCCGGAGCTCAGTGTGGAGTCCGAGAAGCAGACGATTTTGGAGGCAGCCATGGCCGTCGTAACCACCGTGCGGGATTCATGATGAGCGCTCCCACGAGGAAACGAGCGACGCGGAAATCGCGGAAACCTGCGGCGAAGCCCTTGATCGGATCGCGGGAATGGGTGGTCCTGCCCGACCTGTCACCGGTGCCGATCAAGGCCAAGATCGACACCGGGGCCCACACCTCGACGCTCCATGCGTTCGACCTCTCGGTGCACGAGCGCAAGGGACGAGCGTGGGCCGAATTCGAGATCCACCCCATACAGCGTTCCCGACGGGAGAGTTCCACCGTCACGTGTCCGGTCCTCGGCTTCAAGCAGGTACGGTCCTCGAGCGGGCATTCGCAGCGTCGTCCCGTGATCCGCACCCGACTGCTCCTCGGCGAGTCGGACCTCGAAATCGACTTGACGCTGACCTCCCGGGACGAGATGGGCTTCCGGATGCTGCTGGGCCGCAGTGCCATCCGGCGCCGATTCTGGGTCGACCCGGGGCGGTCGTTCCTGCACGGGTCCCGGAGGCCCGAGGGTCAGCCCGAGCGCGGGACGGTGAAGTCGTGAAAATCGCCATTCTCTCCCGGGCGCCACGCGCCTACAGCACCCAGCGCCTCACCGCAGCCGCTCGCGAGCGTGGCCATACCGTGCGAGTCCTCAACACGCTGCGGTTTGCCATCGACCTGTCCGGTCGGGAACCCAACCTCCAATACCGGGGCAAGCAGCTTTCCCACTACGACGCCGTTCTGCCCCGCATAGGCGCCTCGATCACATTCTTCGGGATCGCGGTGGTTCGTCAATTCGAACAGATGGACGTCTACACACCCAACACCTCGAATGGAATCGCCAATTCGCGGGACAAGCTGCGCGCCATCCAGATTCTTTCGCGCCATGACATCCGGATACCGGCCACGACGTTTGTCCGAGACCGCGCCGACGTGCTGCCGGCGATCGAGCGGGTAGGCGGGGCACCGGTTGTGATCAAACTGCTAGAGGGAACCCAGGGCATCGGCGTAATCCTGGCGCCCGATACCAAGGTTGCCGAGGCCGTGATCGAGACGCTCCAGAGCACGAAGCAAAACGTCCTCATCCAGCGCTTCATCGGGGAGAGCCGGGGCCGAGACATCCGGGCCCTGGTGGTTGGGGATCGCGTGGTCGCCGCGATGCGCCGCCGCGCCCAACCGGGCGAGTTCCGGTCGAACGTGCACCGGGGCGGCTCAACCGAGGTCGTCGATCTGGACCCGGAGTACGAACGCGTTGCCGTGCAATCGGCCCAGATCATGGGACTCCGCATCGCCGGGGTGGACATGCTCGAAGGCGCCGACGGTCCCCTCGTGCTCGAGGTCAACTCCTCCCCGGGGTTGGAGGGGATCGAGACTGCAACCGATCTCGATGTCGCCGGTGCCATCATCGACTACATCGATCGCCAGACGGCCTTTCCGGAACTCGATGTCCGGCAGCGGCTCTCAGTCAGTACGGGATACGGCGTTGCCGAACTACTGGTCCACGAGGGCGCCGACCTCATCGGAAAGAGCATCAACGAATCCGGGCTGCGCGACCGCGACATCTCTGTGCTGACGCTCACCCGGGGCACCACCGTCATTCCCAATCCGCGCGGCGAGCGGGTTCTAGAGCCAGAGGATCGGCTCCTCTGCTTCGGCCGATTGGAGGCCATGCGCGATCTGGTTCCGGCCCGCCGGCGAAAGCGCCAGCAACCGAAGGTGAGGCCGCTTCCCGACGAACCGATTCCCGACCCGGAGTCTCCACCCGCTGTTGAACACGATCCAACATGAGCCCGAAGGCGACCCGCCCGCCTATTGAGATTGCCGGCAACAAGGTCGCTCCCGGCCGCAAGGCCAGGTTCGAGCTTCCCATTGCCCGACTCATGTCCGGAACCCCGGTGGCGCTGCCGGTGGTGGTCCTGCACGGCCGGCTCGAAGGCCCGACGGTGTGGCTCAGTGGAGCAGTCCACGGAGACGAGTTGTGCGGAGTCGAGATCATCCGACAGGTGCTCGAGGCGCTCGAGCCCTCAACAATGGCCGGCACGGTCATCGCCGTCCCCGTCGTCAACGTCCACGGCTTCAACAGCGGCCAGCGGTATCTGCCCGACCGGAGAGACCTGAATCGGTCGTTTCCCGGCTCCGCGCGCGGCTCGCTTGCCTCCCGCATCGCCCACCTGCTCATGACCGAAGTAGTCGGCCGCTGCAGCGTCGGCATCGATCTGCACACCGGGTCCGATCATCGCACCAATCTGCCGCAGATTCGCGCCGACCTGGATGACACCGAAACCCTCCGGTTGACGGAGGCCTTCGGTGCCCCGGTTTCCATTCACTCCCGAACCCGCGACGGTTCATTGCGCGAGGCCGCAACCGAAGCCGGAGCCACCGTCCTCCTCTACGAGGGCGGCGAGGCCCTCCGATTCGATCCTGCTGCTATCGCCACCGGCCGGGATGGAACACTGCGGGTTCTCGCCGAGATTGGGATCATCCCGGCCGGACTCGCCCATCCGGCCGCGACCCGCTATTCCCGCACGAGCAGGTGGCTGCGGACCTCGAGCAGCGGCATACTCCATCTCAACGTGGAACTCGGCGACGAGGTCGAGGCCGGTGCGACGATCGCCTCGATCTTCGACCCGTTCGGAAAGCGGCTCGGCCGCATCACCGCACGGAGCAATGGCCTCGTCATCGGCCATACCCAGCATCCCCTCGTGAACCGCGGTGACGCAGTCGCCCATCTCGCCGAGATCTGACAGCCGTCGGTGCAACCGGCGATCCGGGGAGGATGCCCCGGTTTTCTAGTGGCTTGGAGCAGTCTCGCCCGGGCCTGGTTTGTCGGCAGACACGTCGAGCCGGGCAACCCGGATCTGGGTCAACTTGTAGTGATCAACGGCTTCCACAGTGAGCTCGTGGCCCTGCAACTCGACTCGATCGCCCAGAGTCGGCAGCGTGCCGGTCTCGGCCAGGACGAGACCGGCGAGCGTTGTCACTGCCTCGTGCCGGAAGGTGAATCCGTAGTCCTCGTCCAATTCGGTGAGGGTGGTCTCACCGTCGAGCGTGACCGACCCGTCGTCGTGTACGACCGCAGGCAGGTCGTGGTCGCCGGCCGGATCGTCGATCACTTCCGAGATGATGTCGTCGAGAGTGACGAACCCGATCGTGCCGCCGAGCTCGTCGACGACGAGTGCGGCGTGGATCCGCTCGTTCCGAAATCGGGCGAGGAGAACGTCGGCGCTGGTCTTGCCACCCACGGTTGGGAGCCGCCGGACGAGCGACGTGAGCTCGACGTCATCGTCGGACTGGCTGACCCGCACGAAGTCCTTCACGTGGAGAATCCCGATGACGTGATCGAGGTCGTCGACATAGACCGGGTAGCGCGACGTGGATGACACTTCGATCTGTGCGGCAATGTCGGCTCGGCCCGCATCGTGCTCGATCGCCCGGATCTGACGGCGCGAGGTCATCAGCTCGCCGGCAGTGAGATCCTCGAGCTCGAAAATGTTGTGGATGATCTCGCGCTGGAGCTCACGAAGCTCGCCCCCCTCCGCCGATTCGTCCGTGACAATGGCCAGCTCCTGGGAGCTGTAGAGCGACAGCGTCTCATCGGGTTCTGGAATGCGGATCAGACGCATGAGCGACAACGCCATCCAGTTGAGAAAGGCGACCGCAGGCCGGAATAGCAGGCTGAAGGTCCGCATCACGCGGTTGACCCGCAGGCTGGTGCCCTCAGGCTGGGACAGCGCCAGAGCCTTCGGGATCATCTCCCCGAGCACCACGTGAAGGTACGTGATGATGCTGAGTGCCACGATGAATCCGACCGTGTGCGCCGCAGTCTTGGACAGTCCGAGCGACTCAAAGGGGTCGTACAGCCAGTGGGCGATGGCGGGCTCACCGTACATGCCGAGACCGATCGAGGCGAGCGTGATACCGAGTTGCGCGACGGCGATGTAGCCATCCTTGCCGGTGGGGCGATCGAAGACACCGAGAAGCCAGCGGGCACCCCGGTTGCCATCGTCCGCCAGGGCGTTGATGCGCGATCGGCGACTGGCTACGAGCGAGAACTCGGCGGCCACGAACACTCCGTTGATCACCACGAGCGCCACGACGGCAACGATGGGCAGGATCACACCGGTGACGACGTTGACGGCAAGCACGTTGACGCTCATGCCCGGTCCTCTGCGGTTTCGCCGCCCGGGAGAGTGAAGCTGACCCGCTCCACGAGCGTGCCATCGACCGAGTCCACCCGAAGGGGTGAATGAGCATCGGCGTCGCCAGCGCTCCCCACCGTCTTCGCGACGAGGGGCACCGTGTCGCCCACTGCCGGACGCCGCCCGAGATGGTGCCACACGTAGCCGCTGACCGTGTCGGCCCGGTCGGCGGGGAGACTGAGCTCGAAACGTTCGTTGAGCACCTCGAGCAGCACATCACCGCGCACCGAAACCGTGGACCCGGTGACGGTGATCGGGTCGGGCTCGTCGTCGAACTCGTCGTAGAACTCACCGAAGACCTCTTCGAGGGCGTCCTCACGGGTGACCATGCCGGAGATGGTCCCGAACTCGTTCACCACGATGGCCACGTGGTTGCCCTCCTGAGCAAAGGCATTCATGAGCGGCGGGACCTCAAACACCTCGCTGACCACCATCGGCTCATCGGCGATGTCGGCCACCGTGGCTCCAGTACCGCCCTCGTTGGCAAGGAAGAGGTCGCGAAGCGTGACGAGACCGACGACCTCCTCACCGTCCTCGGTAACGGGGAACCGTGAGTATGGGCTGGCTGAGAACTCTGCCAGCGCGTCGGCGATCGGGGTCGATGCTTCGATTGTGACGAGCCGGCGACGCGGCGTCATGATCTCTCGGACGACCCGGTTGGTAACGGAGAGGGCGCCGGTCAGCATCTTGCGCTCGTCTGAGTCGATCAAGCCGCCCGCCGCACTGTCCCGGTAGAGGCCTGCGAGCTCGGTCGGCGAGTGCACGTGGGAGTGGGAGTGGTCGATGTTGAGCCCGAGCCACCGCATGATGGTGAAGGCGGACCCGTTGAAGACGGCGACGAGCGGGCGCAGCAGCCACTGGCTGATCCGCATCGGCGTGAGCGTGGCAATCGCCAGCGTTTCGGGATACCGAAGTGCCACGGTTTTGGGCAGCAACTCACCGAGCACAACCTGCAGAGCCGTGATGAACAGGAGCACGACAACGATGGCGATCGTGCGGCTGGCGCTTCCAAACTGTTCCTGGAAGAGCGGGACGAGCCGGGCCTGGCCGTAGGCACCGGCGACGAGGCTCGACAGCGTGATGCCGATCTGGCAGGCGGCGACGTAGTTGTCGAGCCGTTTAGGGTCCTGAAGGATTGCCAGAAGGCCCGCAGCCGGTCCGTTCCCCGTTTCGGCGGTCTCCTGGACACGCGAACGCCGCGATCCGACGGTGGCGAACTCCGCAGCCACGTAGAGCGCGTTGAAGCCCACCATGACGAAAATGAGCAGCAGCACGATCGCGGTGTCCATGTGAACGTCGATCGTACCGGGGCCGCGGGGAATCCCTCGTCACCCGCTGTTCGGTGTCGCTGAGCAATCAGCGAGGAGGGCGTTTCCGCTCGTCTCAAGTGTGAGCCGCCTGAACTACATCAACCAGGACATGGTCGCCGGGGAGGGCGTTTCCAGTCAGCTACTTCACGAACCACCCGACCACGGTGCTGACTGTTCGTTGCATTGCCCCCATCGGTGCCACAACGAATCCGTCAAAGAGGAGCTTGCTCGGCGCATCCGATTGCTCGAGCGCAGCATGTAGAGCAACAATGTCATCGGAAGCCAACACCAGCGGCGCTTCATCTGGCTGATAGATGGTCCCGATCGGGTAGATCTCACCGGGCTTGTCTGTCATCTCGATATGGGCCCCCAGAACAGCGCCGACTTCATGGCGGTGCACGAAATCGGCCAAACGGGCCACGCTCTGGGTGTAAGCGTCCCAGTGTTTCACAATTACGTAGCCGGGGTAGATGGTGTCTCCAGTCAGGAGCCATCTCGTGTGCGGGTCATAGAGGGAAATGGCGTCTTCTTGATGTCCGGGCGTCGGAATAACGGTGAGTCTTCTGCCTCCCAGGTCCAGATGGGCTTCATCGTCCGGCCACTGCTCAAAGGCGAAGAAGTCGCGCATGGCAGCACCCGTTGGTTCGACGATTGTGACGTTGGGTTGCCCGGCAAATTGCGAGTCACCGGCATAGTGATCGGTGTGGTGATGGGAATGGACCACGACGAGCTCTCGATCAGCGGCTTCCCCGAACTCCGCCAGCAGCGATTGCACAGTTCTGTACAAGGGAAACTCCGCAGCACTTTTGGTCGCACCGGTGTCCAGAAGAAGCGTTCTGTCTTCGCCGAACAGGAGATATATGAACGGCGCTTCGTAGCTCAGGCACTTGTTCTGGCGAAGGATGTAGCTGGTTCTGTCGGCGCGGAACACATCTATTGCGGGATCGGTGTCAGATTCACAGTCAGCCGCTCCGTGCATCCATTGCTTCTGATGCAACGGCGACGGTTCGGGCTTCGTTGCGTCGCTGCCCGCGGTGCGCAGATCAACGGTCTCTGAAGATGTGGATTTGGACACCAGAACCAACAGCCCCGCCAGGAATCCGAATAGCCCCACCACGATCATGACCCCCATGAAGTCACCTCATCTGGGTTCACGATGCGTGTTCGGCGTAGGCATCCATGCAGCCACCCTACCGACCGGGCTTGGGCGCAGATCTCCGATGACACCGGATTCGTTGGCAGTTCG
>JABDOU010000292.1 GCA_013043085.1 Acidimicrobiia bacterium | reverse complement strand
CCACCGCCCCCACTCTTCGCCTCCTTCGGCAGATTCGAGCAAGAATCCGGTTTCTGCTCCCACCAGCTTCTCGTAGATCGTTACCGGTGTGTCGCGATCGGCGACAACCGTGACGGTGATCGGGACTACTCCATAGCGTTCAGCATGTCGGGTGAACGTTTCAAGATCTGGAATGATGCGTTGGGCCATCCGGCAAGGTTACCGGCTATATGACCGTGAGCTCTTCGAGTCCGATGCGCTCCAGAAACTGTGTGAACCAGGCAGAAAGCTCGGTTATCTGTCCCGTCACCATCAATACCCCGAACCCCGCAAGCGCCAGTCCTGAGGCGACCGTAATAGGAGTGAGATACTTCTTGATCCGGTCGAATGAGACAAACAACTTCTTGGTGAACAGCGAAACCGCTAGGAACGGCACTCCCAAACCGAGGGAGTAGGCCAGCAGCAAGACGATCCCTTCAGCTACCCGCCCATTGGCGCTTGCGATTGTGAGAATCGAGCCGAGGATTGGGCCAATACAAGGCGTCCACCCGAATCCGAACGCCATCCCCATCAGGGGTGGCGCCATCCCTCCGAGCCGCGACGGACGGACCTCCACTCGTCGCTCACGTAGTACCGGCATGAGAGCGCCGGGCGTCCATATTGCCGTGATCGCTATGAACATGCCGAACAAGATTACGAGCCAGCCGGCCCAGCCGCCGATCTCGCTGAGTCGCGGATTGATCCAGCTTCCAAAGAGACTGGCACCCGCACCGAGTAAGACGAATACGAGTGAGAACCCGGCAATGAACAAGAGCGTCGACCTGACAACACGGGCAGTGTCGGCTTCACCTTCTTTGAGATCAGACACCGAGAACCCGGTCATGAGGCTCAGATATCCGGGAAGGAGTGGCAGGACACACGGTGATATGAATGAAAGAGCACCGAATCCGAACGCGACTATTACTGAGATGAGGCTGAGCCCCGCGATTTCCATACTGAAAGCTAACGCCTCAGGGATACGGAATGTTCCGCCGATGCAATCATTGGCGTTTGCAGATACGGACCAAACCCTTGCTGTTGGACGACGTGCTGGTACCCTCCAGGTTGCCCCGGCCCAAGCGCCGCTATCTCCACGACCCCAAGGCGACTATGGACCGGAATGACCGGCGCATCCTGACGCTCATCATCATTGCCGGACTGTCACAGTCCTTCGCGGGCAGTTTGTTGGTGGTGACACTTCCCTTTTGGCGAGTGGCGTTCGGACTGACTCCCGAAGAGGCAAGCGGCGCTCTCGCACTTGTGCGCATCGGAGTTCTCATTGCCATCCTGTTCGGAATCGTGGGAGACCGCTTCGGCAGACGTGCACCACTCTTGACCAGTCTGGGCTTGTTGCTGATTGCGAACCTTGGCACCGCATTCGCCGAAGATGTCACCATGTTCTTGATCCTCCAGGCCGTCGCCCGGGGCGCCTCAACGGCTGTCGCAGGGTTGGGAGTGATCTATCTGACCGAAGAGCTTCACCACGGTCGCCGTGGTGTTGGCCTCGGTGTTCTCGGACTTGCAACCAGCGTTGCGGGAGGACTCGCCTATCTCCTCGCCCCGATGTTCGACCTCGGCACGCAATACCAATGGCTCTTCGCTCTGAGCGCATTGGGACTTCTCACCTTGCCCGCCTTGTTCAAGTTTCTCCATGAGAGTCGAGCATTTGACATCAACGCCGATCGGTTCAATTTCGCGGTCCTGGTCCGGTTTCGGAGTCGTCTGCTTCCGCTCGCCGTAGCGGGATTTCTCGGCGGAGCTTTCACGGCGCTCACGACGTCATTCGTCAATGACTTCCTCATCAACACCAGACGGTGGGGATCGTTGCGAGCAGGGCTGGTCATCATCGGCGCCGGTGCAATCGGTTCCTTTGGCTTGCTGGTCGGCGGGAGGGTGGCCGACGTTGTCGGACGCAAACCAACGGCTGTTGCCGGAACCATGCTTGGGGTCGTTGGCGGGATTTCGTTCTTCTTCACGAGTGGATGGTTGATTGCAGTCGGAATCATTGTCGGGAGCTTCGGGGCGTCGATGTTCGTTCCGGCCTTTCAAACCATGCGGGCAGAACTATTCCCCACCGACGTCCGCTCGAGTGCGGTCTCGGTTCTCATGGTCATGAGCGTGGTGGGGGCGATAACGAGCCTGGCCATCGGTCGCATAGCCATTGCAGAGATCGGCCTGCCGCTCTATATCGGCCTCGTGGGCGCAATCACCCTGCTGTCGATTCCAATGCTTCTGATGGTGCCCGAAACCCGCGACACCATCATCGCGAAGCCACCCCCAGGCGACGATGCCATGGGATCATCATCGCAGACCGAAGAATCATCAAAAGAACCAGAGACCACCAAACTCCGGCCAACCCCCATCCCTGCGCCTGGATCGTCAGCAATGTAGCGATCGTCACGGAAGAAGCGATCACCATGGTCCGGGCGAGGTAGCCAAAATCTCCCGCTCCCATCACCAGGCCATCCCACACAAATGCCAGGGCTCCGACGATCGCCACCGGCGCCATGATCAAGAGCGCGGTTCCGAGCTCATCGAGAGCCATCGGATCGTTGAGAAAGATGCTGCCAAGGAACGGTCGTGTCACGAGGATTACGGCCGCCGTCATCGATCCAGCCGCCAATCCGATGGCGATCAGCCTGTCCGATACCAGTCTGGCCGAATACCCGTCGGCAGCGCCGATGTACTGTCCAACCAGGACCTGGCCTGCCACCGCCAATGAGTCGGTGGCAAGTGCCAGAAGAAAGAACACCTGGGTCGCAACCTGATGGGCGGCAAGGGCTGGCTCCGAGATACTCGCCGCTACCCGGGTTGCCATGAAGAAGGTGAGAACGAGCGAACCGGTTCTGACCAGAAAGTCGCGGGAGACTTTCAGCAGGCGTCCCGAACCAGCCAAGCGGGGCGCCCCGAGCATGGATCGCCTCACCATCATCACGAGGAACAAGACGGCCCCAGTCGATTGCGCGACGACCGATGCCCACGCCGCCCCTGCGAGGCCCATGTCCAGACCAAATATGAGAAGCGGATCAAGCCCGGCGTTGATGAGATTGAAAAGCAATGCAATCCACAACGGTGTGACCGTATCGGCGTGCCCGCGAAACACACCGTTGCCCAACGTGACCAGCAAGAGGGCCGGAATGGCCAAGGCACGTATGCGAAGGTAGGTCACCGCGGCATCTTCGATTGACCCGACCCCGCCTGCAGCACGTATGAGCTGGGGGGCACCGAGCTCGACAACAGCGAGGGCCACGACACCACCGATCAGGGCCAGCGCCAATCCGTTGCCCGCCAGCGCACGCGCATCGTCGTGGCGTCCTCCGCCGATGTCCTGGGCGACCAGCGGCCCGACGCCGTGCGCGAGGAAGTTGAACAGGAAGAATGCCACGGAGAGAACCGCGGCTGCCACGGCCAGGGAAGCAACCGCATTCGTGCCGAGCCGCCCAACGAATGCGGTGTCGACAATGCTGACGAGCGGCTCGATGGCGAGTGTACCGAGCGCTGGAATCGCCAGCCGTCGGATCCGCGCATCGCGCGATCGATCGAGAAACCCGTGCGTCACGATGGTTTCAAGCAGGTGCCGGGGTCTTGTCCTCGTACGGACAGAGATCGATCAGTTTGCAGTCGTAACACGACGGCCTTTTGGCCGTACAGACATCGCGCCCGTATTGAATGACTCTCATCGAGACTCCAGCCCACTGCCTGCGCGGGTACACGGCCATCAGGTCGAGTTCAATCTTCTCAGGATCGGTCGATTCTGTCAGGTCCCATCGCCTGGCCAACCGCTTGACGTGGGTGTCAACGGCGATGGCTGGTCTACCAAAAGCCTCGGCGAGCACAACGCTCGCCGTTTTTCGTCCGACGCCCCTCAACTGCACCAGTTCGTCGAGGGTGTCGGGTACAACGCCTCCGAAACGCTCGACCAGATCGGTCGCCATGCTCAAGATCGATTTCGTTTTCTGCCTGTAGAACCCGGTCGAATAGATCAGTTGCTCTATATCCTCCGGGTTCGCTATGGCAAGGTCATGAGCTGTCGGGTACCGCGAGAACAGCTCAGGCATAGCCCTGTTGACATTCTCATCGGTGGTCTGCGCCGAAACAATGGTTGCAGTCAGCAGTTCGAACGGATTTCGGTAGTCAAGCGCCGTGCGAATCTGCGGATATCGAAGTTTGAGTCTGCGCAAGATGCTTCGT
>JABDOU010000287.1 GCA_013043085.1 Acidimicrobiia bacterium | reverse complement strand
GTCGCCCAGAAACGGTTCGTCACCGGGTACGCCGAAATAGAGCGATGCCAGCGCTCCCTCGGGCGTAGGTAGCAGGTATTGGCTCGTGTCGCCGTCGACGAAACCCAGAGCGTCTGGCTGATGAATCGGCGCGTCGCCGCCAGCTCCGGATTCCTGAGCGTGGACAACAGCGGTCGACATGAGGATCTGAATGAGGCAATAGGCAACCGCGACGGTTCCGGTTAGTCGGTTCATCAGGAACGCCAGCGATTCGCCAATTCGTCAGCGTATTCGTTCCAACGAATACCGGCATGTGCCTTTACCCACTCAATTCGAAGCTCGGGTCGATCCGCGAGCATGTAATACAGGGTTTTGACGAGGTCGAGGTTCTCTACCGGGCCGGTCTTGCGTTTCCAGCCGCGACTCTCCCATCCCGCCGCCCATTGATTGATGGTGTTCACGGCGAGCCGGGAGTCGCTGTACAAAGTCATTTCCGTTCCCTCCGGAACAAGGTTTGCGCCTTCAATGAGCGCAGTCAGTTCCATGCGGTTGTTCGTTGTGTCATCGTCAGCTCCCCACGTTTCCTCAACCAGTGAGTCGTCGACTACGTAGACGGCTCCCCATCCGCCAGGTCCGGGGTTGGGAACGCACCCGCCGTCCGTGAATACACCGGTCATCGGTCCGCTCATCTGGCGGTTCAGTCCCAGAGCCCGGCTATGGGAACCGTGCCGGGCGTTCCGCTGACGATCTCGATATCCGCAATCGCATCACCGATCGCATTCGAGAGGTAGAACGTCGTGTCTGATGGCCGGAATATGCCGAAAGAGTCCCGGCCGTTGCCATCCCAGTCTCCGACCACAAATCGGTCACCTGGATTGCCATAGAACGCTTCGAAGTCGGCGATTCCGAATGCATTCTCATCTGTGATATACACGAAGCCGGTCGACTGTCGGTAGAGACCAACCGTGTCGATTCCGTCACCATCCCAGTCCCCGGTAAAGGGGATATCTCCGGGATTCCCGAAGATGAACTGCACGTCAGCGAAGCCCTGGGTATTTGAGTTGCGAAGATAGAACGTTGCATTGCGGGGCCGATAGACGCCAACAGTCTCGATTCCATCGCCGTCCCAGTCGCCACACACGGGGATGTCGGACGGTTCGCCGTAGAAGATCTCGGTTTCGCCGGGACCCTGCGTGTTCGAGTTCCGGAGATAGAGAAAGCCGTCACCAGGTCGATACAACCCCACGGTATCGATTCCGTCGCCATTCCAGTCACATGCGACGGCAAGGTCCCCGGGCGTCCCGTAATAGAAACCGTTGGTTGTGGCATCACTTCGTACGAGTGACCAGAACCCGGATGCGGGATTCTGGCGTCCAACGCGCGAGCCGCCGACTGCCAGCGTCGTCACCGACAACGTGAGGGGGTCGGTCCGTTCGGCTTCTTTGCGAGCGACGACTTCAATCGCATACGTCATACCCGGGGTCAGGCCCGTCAGCGTCGTCGACTGGTCTGCCACAATCTCGACCCCGGCACCGGATACCTCGTAGTCCTCGGCGGAGAATGCGGCGGGCCAGCTGATGGTCATCGCCGTCTCGGTGAGGGTATTGAGCTCGAGGCGAGCGCCGTTTGGAAAGCCGAGAGGTAGATCGCCGACTGCAACCGTGAAGACGTCACCAACCCTGTCGGTGACAGCTACTTCGATGCCGTAAACCGTGAAACTGTCTCCAACGCTGTGTACATGCTGGGTGCTGTAGGGGAACGACTCGAATGGTCGAACGAGGCGCTCGGCACCGAAACAATGGGGAAACTCGGTCGTACCACAGGCTGATGCCCGTTCGTCCATGGTGTGCACCGTCACTCCTTCAGCCGCAAGTCCGGAGTCAAAGCTCTTGAGCACCCGGGTGTCGATGACGGCGAACGTGTGCGGATCGGGACCTGGCACCACAATCAGCTGTGGCCCGGGGTATCCCACCGGTCCGAGTCCCACTTCAATAGCAACCTGATCGTAGACAACGACCTGGGCCGGGTCGATCCAGCCGGCGGCGTAGCGGTTGATTGCCATCGTGCCAACCATCGAGTCAGCACCGGACATGACTTCGATGATGTCGTCGTATTCCCACACCGATCCCTCGACCGTGGTTTGACCGGTGTACGAATGTGGCATCTCCATGGTGTGACCTATCTCGTGTACCAAAAACGCCCGATCGAGATTGCTTATGAACCCCGGCTGTACGTGGTTGGCTCCATAGAAAGCGACCCTGGCGTTGGCCGGAAAGGAGGGACCGTTCCCGGGCCCTCCGGCAGCCTCGTCGGTCGCCACGTCGAACGCCATGACCGCTCCATTCGACGAAACACCATCCCCCGAGGCGACCGCGGCGACGGCGTTGAAACACGCTTCAACATCGGTATCGGGGCCGGGAATCACGACCTCACCGCCGGGGACGAACGAGAGAGATTTTCGACCGTTTGATGCCCAGTTGAAATAGGGCGGAAGTTCGGCGTTGAGCGCCGTCGCGACCGCCTCCGGATTCAATTCGAATTTCTGCTTGGTGCCCGGATTTGCGAGCTCGCAAATCCACACCTCCATCACATCCGGCCCAAGACTGTGTTGACGGAGATAGTTGCCTCCGGTGACGATGCCCAGTTCATCGGTCGGATCCTGAGGGACGTCATGGGCGGCGGCAGGCGGGGCTTGAACTGTGGTTACGAGTATGGCAACCACCAGGGCGGCGATTGTCATTGTCGCCCATATGATCGGCGAACGTCGCTCCACCGCACCCACTCTCGATCGCATCCACGTGTCCGTTCGCCGTAAGAAGGGATCACTATATCCTCACGCCCGTGGCACCCACTTCCCATTTGGCGATCGACGCACGCGTTTTGATGCTGCAGCTTGGCAATACGCCCGTGCTGGCCAACGTCAGCTTCGAGCTTGCTGAGGGAACTGCCATCGGCATTACTGGAGCAAACGGATCCGGAAAGAGCTCTCTGCTCCGATGTCTTGCGACCTTGCAACGGCCGACCGTCGGATATCTGAACATCCTTGGACGCAATGCCCTTGCTGCCGAGCGCCGCTCGGCGCGTCGGGATATAGCGCTCATTGGCCACGACTCAGGCCTGTACCCGACCCTCACACTCCGCGAGAATCTGAAATTGGTCGCCGACATGCTGGGTCGATCCACGGATCGGGTCGACCAGGCTCTCGATGCCGTCGGCCTCCGAGGAGCTGCCGAACGACCGTTCGCCGCCGCATCCAAAGGAATGGTTCGACGGCTGGAACTCGCCCGGGTCCTGATCCAACAGCCCCGGCTTCTGCTCCTCGACGAAGCCCATGCCGGGCTCGATGCTGCTTCCTCCGATCTCGTCGACCAGGTCGTTTCCAGAGTCACGGTCGGAGGAGGATCGGCGGTGGTCGTGAGCCATGAAATCGACCGGCTACGCCCCACGGTGGATCAGCTCTACGTCATCGAAAGAGGCATCCTGGAGATCATGACATGACGTTTTGGCGGCAGGTGAGGGTGATCGTCGCAAACGACCTGCGCGTCGAACGGCGAGCGCTCGAAGTGGTCGGGGTCACCTTCCCATTCGCGATTGCCGCCCTGATCGCGTTCGCGCTCGCAGTCGGAATCGATGCGCCGTTGCTCGAACGCATTGGTCCGTCGTTGTACTGGGTGGTGATCTTGATCTTTTCGGTACTGATCATCTTGCGCTCGTCCGGACACGGCTCCGCAGCTCAACGTGACCTCATGCGATTGCTCGCATCAGATCCGGGGGTCACAACGGTTGCGTCCGGCCTCTCGGCTGCTTTGATCATGTTCGTCTTCGAGCTGCTGCTGTTGCCGGTGGCCATGGTGCTGTTCAACTGGACGCCCGGAACCTGGTCGTGGCTCATCACCCTGCCACTGGTTGCGCTCGGGCTGGGTTTGCTCGGATCTCTGGTCAATGCCGTGACCAGCAGCCTCAACTCCCGAACATCACTCTCGGCGATCCTCATCGTTCCGGGGTCGATCCCCCTCCTGATTGCCGCCACGAATGCTCTTGAGGCCACAACCTATGGACGG
>JABDOU010000261.1 GCA_013043085.1 Acidimicrobiia bacterium | reverse complement strand
TCGTCCCAGTCGCCAAGATGGCCGGTGACGTTGATGGGGATGTCGTAGTGCTGACTCCAGAAGAAGGGTGGATCTTTGAAGGCGACATCGTGACCGAGCATGTTGCGAGCTGCGGTCTGGCCTTGTCGCTCAGCAAGCACCCAGTGTTCGATGCGAACCGGCTCGCTATCGGGTCCGGGATAGCGGGCGATATCGCCGGCCGCCCAGATATTGGGATCACTCGTCCGTAAATGCTCGTTGACGATCACACCCTTGTCCGTATCGAGCCCGGCCTCGTCGGCGAGCCCGGTGCGGGGCACCACGCCGATGCCGACCACGACCAGGTCGGCCGGAATAACCGCCCCGTCATCGAGGGTCACGGCCTTCTGACCGATCTCGTTGACGCCCCGACCCAGGCGGAAATCGACGCCGTGCTCTTCGTGCAGGTCCTGTACGAATCGACCAAGTGCGTCGCCGATCAGCGCCGCGAGCGGCACCTCTTCCGGGGCAACCACGGTCACGCCGACGTCCCTTTGGCGCAGGGAAGCGGCAACTTCAAGACCGATGAAACCGGCGCCGACGATCACCGCCCGCTGTGCTCCATCGAGAGCAGAAATGATGTCTTTGGTGTCGGCCAACGTCCGGAGATAGAACACGTGAGGGAGGTCGGCTCCCGGAATCGGGATATGCCGAGGCTCTGCTCCCGTGGCTAGAAGCAAGGCGTCGTAAGGAATGGTCTCGCCGCTTTCCAGTTGGACAACTTGCTCGGCCGTGTCGACGCGTGACACCTCCGCCTCGATGAGATCGATTCCGGCTTCCTTATAGAACTCCTCCGACCGGAGCGGGATCCAATCCTCCTGCGCGGTACCTGCCAAATAGTCCTTCGAAAGATTGGGTCGGTCGACAGGCTTCTCCTTGCCAACCAACGCAATGGGGCCTTCATACCCGTTCCGCCGAAGCGCTTCGGCGGCTGCGGCACCGGCCGCACCTGAACCAACGATCACGATTGACCCGGGCGAGCGCAGCGGATCTGGTCTGTCCCCATGATCCGGGCGTTTACCGGTCACATAGACCCGGCCGTCGCGTTCTTCGATTTCGTAAACGGCGATGGGATCGAGGGCCGGCGCGCCGACGGCTTCGCCCGATTCGAGATCAAATCGGGCATGATGCCAGGGACAGCGGATCTCCTCTCCCACACAGAGACCCTTGGATAACGGCCCGCCGTAATGGGTGCATTTTCCGCTCACGGCTCGTACCCCCCGGGTCGTCCGCACGAGCACCACCGGTTGACCGTCGACCTGTCCACCAATAGGAATACCTGCTTCGAAAGCGTCGAGAGCGACGCCCTCCTCGGCCAGATCCGGTCCCTCAACCTTGCCTTGCTGGGCCATCTTCGTGTCCTTTCGATCCGGTGTCCGGGCTCACGGCCCACGCCTCCACACTATGTGAAATTCGAACGATGGGATCAGCCAACCCGATCTCATGCGCTCGGTCGTTTGCCCGGATGGCCGGGTCATTCTCCCCTCGTTTGTGAGCAGTTTTTACGTACAATCCAGGCAGGAGGTACCTATGTTGCGACCGGGAGCAAAAGTAACCCGCATGACGAAGAAGGTCGGACAACGAGCCCCCACTGGCACCATCGTCGAGGTTCAGAAGGGTTCATACGAAATTCTCTGGGATGACGGTCATAGATCGATTGCCACATCGGATGGGATCATCCCACTCAAGAAGTCAAAATAGATCTACAGATTGACGTCCGTATCAATCAGCGAGTTTCACAATCACGCTGTCGAGCAAAACGAACCGTCGTTGAAGCCCGCGCCCATGGTCGGTCGGGTAGCCGGCTCGCACCGTCAGCGACAGGGTTCCTCTCGCAGTCACGTGAGAGGAAATGGTGCCTGCACCCACCACGGGCGCTCCTCGACCGATATTTCGGTGACCCACTTGACCCACCAGAATCCTCGCCTGCCCGGCGCCACGAGACGGGCCGGAGCACCGTGACCCGGCGAAAGTGGATTGCCGCCTACACCGGTCGCCAGCAGCAGGCGTGGAGCGTCCCCGATTGGGTAACGACGGCGATAGCCCGTCGCAGATGTGACCAGAATGCTCTCTCCGGCAAGGGTGCCTAGCAAGCGGTCTATTCGTACGCCTGTCCATTCCTGAGTTGCATACCAACCGCTCGTACAGTCAAGGGTGGCCGTGACGTGGTCCGCGAACTCGCCTAGCTCTGCAATTGTCCATGTCCTCAGGCCTCCCCCCGCTTTAACCGTCAAGAGC
>JABDOU010000025.1 GCA_013043085.1 Acidimicrobiia bacterium | reverse complement strand
ACTCTAGCCAGCGACCGGCTGCCTGTCTCGGGTCCTTCTAATGTCCTGGTATGGACGCTCCATGGGTGAACAGTTTCATTATCGAAGGTGATGAGGACGCCGGCATCGGGCTGTCTCAGATCAACCGTCGCGAGTTTCTGCTGACGTCAACGATCACCTACGTTGGCGAGATCACCGGGCTGGAGGGCAAACTTCCTGACGATTCAATCACGCTGGCCCGCAAGGTATCGCCCGAACGGATGCCGATCACCGATCTGGTGTCCGTGCCACCGGCATTGCAATGGTTTGTCGGTCGCTACGGCGTTCATACACCTGCGGCCCTCATCCACGATTGGTTGATCCCGACGCCTTCCGATCCGCCCGTGCCCGGGATGACCGATCCTCTTGCCGACCGGTATTTTCGCTTCATGCTGAAGGATCTCGGCGTGCGAGTAATTCGCCGATGGCTGATGTGGACTGCAGTTGCACTGCGTACCAGGATCAATTCGGGTCGTCTGAAGGCCTTGCTGCTCATCATCTGGTTGGCGGCTTCGGTCACCGGGATGGCGGCCTTTGGGCTCGCCGTGGCTTCGCTGCTGGGCGTCGAGCTTTCGGGATGGTATGCGGACGTGGTGGTTGCCGCCGGAGGTGAATGGCCCCTCATCCTCCTGGCCGCGGCCGCTCCTTTTGTGTTTGCCGTGTTGTGGGGCAAGCAATATGGCGCAGGCATTCTCGCCGCGTACAGCGCCCCCTGGATTGTGCCTCCCACCGTGTTGGCGGCTGGTGGCTACGTCATTTACGTGATACTCGAACTGCTCGTCAGCCGGGCCGACGAAGAAGGCGACGAGCCAATTCAGTACAAGTATTTCTAGTCGCCATACCTCAATCGTTGGGGTTGGAGTCCTCGCTAGCCTGAGCTCGTGAAACGCAAGATTGTGGTCAGTGGTCGGGGTGAGGTTCGGGGACGCCCTGATGTCATGACCGTTCAGGTTGGTGTTTCCCTCGTACGCGAGACGGTCGGTGTCGCAGCTACCGAGGCTGCATCGCTTGCTGCCGAGCTCGTCCACGTGCTGCAATTCTCCGGGGTCGAATCGGACGATATTCAAACGGCGAACTACAGCATTCACCCCGAGTATGAGCACACCGCTCATCGGCAACGCCTGGTCGGTTATCGGGTGACGAACGCGCTCGTTGTGAAGATCCGTGATCTCGAGCAGTCTGGCGCTGTTCTGGATGCGGTTGCTTCGGTTGCAGGAGATGACGTGACGATGGGCGGCGTCGGGTTCGAGATCGAGGACGACGCCGAGCTGGTGACCGCGGCGCGTGAGCAGGCCTGGAACGATGCTGTGGCCAAGGCTCGCCAGCTGGCAGATTTGGCAGGTCTGGAGCTGGGCAACGCCATCTCGATTGAAGAAACCGTAGCCGGAGGAGGTCATCCGGTTGCACGCGCGTTCGCGATGGACGAGGCCGTGGCGTTTCAGTCGACTCCCATAGAGACCGGCTCTCGAGCCGTGATCATCGACCTGAGAGTGGCGTTCCAGCTGCTCGACTGATAGTGGGTGCTGTTCAATCGATCATGTCGGTCACCCAATCGACAACCGGGCGGAATTTGCGGAAGTGACGCATGGCGAGGGTAGGCAGCGCCTTCGTGTGGAACTCGGTGGGAATCGGAATATCGCCCCCGACATAGATTCCGTTGTGTCGGAGAAGGTCCGCACGGGGATGATCTTCGGCAAAACCCTTCGGTACCTTTTTCCAATGCTGTCCGGCCGGCGGAAACCCGGCCTTCTTGAGCTTCTCCAGTGTGCGGGCCAGCGACGTTCCGCTTGCATCGTCGTCGATGCGAGTGCGCCACCTGGCCAGCATCGTGTCGTCGAAGCCAAACAGACCAGCGCCGAACCCGACCGTTTCGGTGTTGAACCGCATGGCGTAGAGCGGCCGGCCTTTAAAGGCGCGATGCGGAAAGTAGAAGTCGAGGTGGTCTTTGTATGGGGTCTTGTCGGCTGAGAATCTCGTGTCCCGGTTAATCCTGCGAATCGAGCTGTTGACCTTCGGTTCGGCCAGGACTTCCGGGTCAAAGCCGGCGAAGCGCTTACCCATTTCTTCGACGAATTCGCGAGACGGCGCCATTACGTAGGCCTCATAGTCCGATCGATTGTCCTCGAACCATGCACGGTTGTTGTTCTTTTTGAGCTCGTTGAGGAACGAGATCGATTGTTTGGGGAATCCGTTGAACGGCATGGCAATCCTTCTGTGTGCTTCTGTGTGCTTCTGTGGAGCTGCTTCTGCTGATGGAGTTCTGTGTAGCAGAGGGTTGTGACATTTCCAACCCCGTCGCCTGCGGGTGCAAGTTCGGGAAAAGTTGGCTTAGAGGGGTCTTGTATTTGTCACGGAGAGTGAGCACAATCGAACACATGTTCGATACAATTGAAGTTGCTGATTACACCACGCATCCGGTTGGCACGGGCGATCTGGTGACGGATGACCTGTTGTTTCCTGTTGTGCCCGATCCAGATATCGAAGATGTCACCTCCCTCCTGGCTGCCAACCAACGTCGAATCAATCAGCTCGAGGCACAAAACGCCCTTCTTGTGGCGCAGGCCGACGAAGCAGGGTTGCCCGCCCGGGAGGGCTTTGCGAATACGACTGCCTTCGTGAAAGCCATGCTGTCCATTCGCGGCGGTAAGGCTCGACGGGTGGTTGGTCGGCAGTGGCTGACCGGCATGCCGATCACGAGGGAGGCTTTCACCGCGGGGTGGCTCAGCGTCGATCAGGTCGATGAACTCCTGCGGGCGTTCCATGCCGACATGGCGCTGTTCGAAGAACACGAGGCCTCGCTCGTATCGATTGCGCTGCAGACGCCGTTGGTCCCGGAGCTGGCGAAAGCAATCGATACGTATCGCAGACACGTGACTCCCACGGATATCGTCGATGACAAGGCAGTGCAGTTCGAGGCTCGCGGCGCCTACGTATCGTCAACTCCCGCCGGTATGGGAGTTCTGACCTGGTATGAACGTCCCGATGTCATCAACCGTGCTCGTGAACAACTTCAGGCACACGCTCCGACGTCCTCGGACGGGAGGACGTCTGCTCAGTTGATGTCGGACACGCTCACCGACCTGGTCCTCGGCGGCCGTGGGGGAGGCAACACCCGCATGGTGGTTCACGTCGATGAAGCGGTGTTGCGGTATCACGTTGGCGGTGAGGCTCACGACCGCAACGGCGCATCGCTGACCCTCCAAGAAGTGCGTCGGCTGGCGTGCGATACCCAGCTGGGGCGCCATATCTACGGCTCCGAAGCTGTGACGACCGAGCTTGGTCGCACAAAAA
>JABDOU010000215.1 GCA_013043085.1 Acidimicrobiia bacterium | reverse complement strand
TCGCCACGGCGACCGCAGACGCCCTGGAAGCCGGTCTCTATCAATTCTCGGACGGGCACTTCATCGGGACGGGCGGTTTTTTCGACACGGGCGGTGAGCGCTTCAACGTCCACCACACGCCGGGCATCATCGATCCTGAGGATCTCGCAAACGTGCCTGTGCAAACCACGACCGGTGAGTTCCGAAGGCTGGGAGACGTGGCCGAGCTGGTGCGTGACCATCAGCTCCTCAACGGCGATGCGGTGATCAACGACGGCGAGGGTCTCATGTTGATCGTCGAGAAGCTTCCGTGGGCGAACACGCTCGACGTGACCCGCGGGGTCGAGGCGGCGCTCGAGGAGCTGAGGCCGGGTCTGCCGGGCTTCGAGATGGACTCAGAGATTTTTCGCCCGGCAACCTTTATCGAGGAATCGATCAGCAACCTCTCGAAGGCAATTCTGATCGGCGCCCTGCTCATGATCGGGATGCTGAGCATCTTCCTCTACGAATGGCGAACCGCACTGATCAGCGTGACCGCCATCCCGTTGTCGTTGGTTGCTGCGGGCCTGGTGCTCCACTGGCGAGGGGCCACCATCAACACCATGATCCTCGCAGGGATGGTGATCGCGCTCGGCGATATTGTCGACGATGCCATTATCGATATCGAGAACGTGGTGCGCCGGTTGCGTCAGCATCGGGCGAGCGGCGAGAGTACGAAATCGACGGCGCGCGTGATTCTCGATGCCTCGTTGGAGGTGCGCAGCGCGATCGTGTACGCAACGCTCATCGAGGTCGTGGCGATCGCGCCGATTTTCCTTCTGAGCGGGTTGTCCGGAGCGTTCTTCCGCCCACTGGCGACGTCCTACGCTCTGGCGCTCCTCGCCTCCATGGTGGTGGCGCTCACTGTGACCCCAGCATTGAGCTTCGTCTTTTTCCGGAACCCGAATACGCTGCAGCACAGAGAGTCTCCGGCCGTGCCTCCGCTCAAGCGGGCCTATGAGCGGGTTCTGAAGCGGATCATCGAGCGGCCCAAGCCTGCCTATGGGGCTGTCGGCGCTGTGACCCTGGTTGGCGTGCTGCTGGTGCCCCTCCTGGGCCAATCTTTGCTGCCGGAGTTCAAGGAGCGTGACTTCCTGATGCACTGGTTGACGAAACCAGGCACCGGGCATCCCGAGATGGTTCGGATCACCGAAGAGGTCAATCGCGAGCTGCTCACGATTCCGGGTGTCAGAAACGCCGGCTCCCACATCGGCCAGGCACTCCTGATGGACGAGGTCGTCGGAATCGATTTTGGCGAGAACTGGGTGAGCGTTGATCCGGCGGTCGACTATGACGACACCCGCGACAAGATTCAGGAGGTTGTGGACGGCTATCCGGGCCTCTTCCGCGATGTCCAGACATACCTCAAGGAGCGAATACGCGAGGTTCTGACCGGGTCGAGCGAACCGATTCAGGTGCGAATCTATGGACAAGATCTCGAGGTCTTACGTGCCAAGGCGGCCGAAGTCCAGGAGGGGCTGGCTGCGATCCCCGGGACAGAGAAACCCCACCACTCGTTTCAGGAAGACATTCCGCAGATCCGGGTCGAAGTGGACCTCGAGAAAGCTCAGGAAGTCGGCATCAAGCCGGGCGACGTGCGTCGGGAGTCGGCTCGCCTCATTGCCGGCGAAGAGGCCGGGGACATCTTCCGGGACGGGAAGGCCTACGACGTGCAGGTGTGGAGCGTGCCGGAAACACGCCGCAGTTTCACCGACGTCCAGAATCTCTTGATGCACACACCGAGCGGGCAATGGGTGCGTCTCTCCGACATCGCCGATGTCGGGATCGCCCCGGTGCCGAACATCATCAAGCACCAGGATCTCTTCCGGAGTATCGACGTCGGCGCAGACATCGACGGATCCCGCGACCTCGGCTCGGTGGTAGCCGATGTCGAGACCATGATGGACAACATCGAATGGCCGGTCGGGTACAGCCCGGAGCTACTCGGTGAGTTCACCGAGCGCCAGGCCGCGTCGAACCGGCTCAACACGTTCGCCATCATCGCTGCTGTCGGCGTGTTCTTGCTGCTCCAGGCTTCGTTCTCCAATTCTCGGCTTGCGTGGCTGTCGTTCCTGACGCTTCCGATCGCACTCGTGGGCGGCGTGATTGCGGCATATATATCGGGAGGCGTGCTGTCGCTCGGTTCGCTGGTGGGGTTCTTCACGGTGCTGGGGATCGTGGCCCGCAATGGCATCATGCTCATCAGCCACTTCCAGCACCTCGAAAACGAAGAGGGTGTCGAGTTCGGGCCCGAACTCGTGCTCCAGGGTGCCAAAGAGCGGGTCGTCCCGATTCTCATGACCGTGTTCACCACGGGTCTGGCGTTGATTCCCCTCATCATTGGCGGCGAGATTCCTGGCCAGGAGATCGAGTATCCGATGGCGATCGTCATTCTCGGCGGGCTGATATCGGCCACCCTCTTGAACCTGTTCGTCGTGCCGAGCCTCTATCTCCGGTTCGCCAAGCCCAGGCCAAAGAAACCGTCCGGCGGTCAAGTCAGTCCTGTTCCCAGCTAATACGAAAGGATCGAAGTGCGCGCACGCCTACCCATCAGTCTGATCGGGGCCATGGCCCTGGTCGTGTCCGCCTGCGGTGTGGAATCGACGGCGCTCACAACCATGCCGCCTGCGGATTTTGAGCTGGCGGCTGCAAGCGCGCCGACCACGGCGGCCGTACCTCAGCTTCCCGCGATTCCCGAAAGGCAGAGCCTTTTCGAAACATGGGATCCGACGGCGTTCAGTAATCCAACGGTGATCGACAACGAATGGATGCCGCTCACCCCCGGTACCAAACTGGTATACGAGGGTGTTACGAATGAAGGCGAAGAGGTTCGCCATCAGATCATCACGATCGTTACGCCCTTCACCAAGGTGATCGACGGCGTAGAGACGCTGGTGCTCTGGGACCGGGACTACAGCGACGGGAGTCTCGCCGAAACAGAACTTGCCTTCTTCGTGCAGGACGACAACGGTGCCGTATGGCGGATGGGTGAGCACCCTGAGGAATACGAGGACGGCGTGTTGGTCGACGCCCCGACATGGCTTGCCGGCATTGCCGGTTCGTATGCGGGCATTGCGATGCACGCGAATCCGACGCTCGATACACCGAGCTATTCGCAAGGGTTCGCTCCGTCGGTGGAGTTCATCGACCGGGCGCTTGTCGCAGAGTTGGGCCAGGAGACCTGCGTACCGCACGACTGCTACGAGGACGTGCTTGTGGTCGAAGAGTTCAACGTCGAGGAACCGGGTGCGTTCCAGCTCAAGTATTTCGCCAAGGGCGTGGGCAATGTGCGAGTCGATTGGGCCGGCAGCGACACCACCAGGGAAGAGCTAGAGCTGGTGTCTGTCGAGAGGCTGTCGGCCGCCGAGATGGCCGAGGTACAGCAAGCGGCGCTCGAG
>JABDOU010000201.1 GCA_013043085.1 Acidimicrobiia bacterium | reverse complement strand
ATCCAGCCTTTCGCTCATGGATGCCGGCGTTCCGATCTCAGGTCCGGTTGCGGGAATCGCCATGGTCGTCATCGCTCAGGACGGTGAGTTTGTGACGCTCACCGACATCCTTGGTGCGGAAGACGCCCTCGGTGACATGGATTTCAAGGTTGCAGGCACGGCGGAGACAATTACTGCCATGCAGCTCGACACCAAGATCGAAGGTTTGCCTTCTGAGGTGTTGTCCAAGGCGCTTTATCAGGCCAAAGAGGCCCGTACCGCAATCCTGGCTGTGATGAATGCGGCCATCGCGACACCTCGTGATGAGATGCGCCCGTACACGCCGCGCATCGAGGCTGTGCAGGTTCCGAAGGACAAGATTGGCGAGGTCATCGGGCCCAAGGGCAAGATGATCCGTCAAATCGAAGAAGATACGGGTGCCGTCCTCGACATCGAAGATGATGGCACGATCCGCATCGGTGCAGCCGATAGTGCTGCTCTCGAGGCAGCCAAAGAGCTTGTCATGTCTGTGGCCTTCCCACCGGAACCCGAACTGGGTGTCGAGTACGAAGGTGAAATCGTCAACATCACCAAGTTCGGTGCGTTCGTCAACATCATGATCGGCCGCGATGGCCTGCTGCACATCTCGAAGATGGGCGGAGGATCGCGCGTGGACAAGGTGGAAGACGTCTACAGCCTCGGTGACAAGGTCAAGGTGGTTGTCGAAGAAATCGACCGGAACGGCAAGATCAGCCTGAACCTGCCTGGCGCCGAGCCAACGGCCAAACGTGAGGGTGGCGATCGTGATCGTGGCGGCCGTGATGGCGGTCGTGATCGGGATCGAGGTGGACGCGATGGTGGTCGTGACGGAGGCCGTGATCGTGATCGCGGAGGTCGCGAGCGCAGTGATCGTGGCGGTAATCGAGATCGTGATCGTGACAAGTCGAAGAGCAGTGATAGCCGGGGCGACGGTAACCAGAGCCGGCGTCCCAAGCACCGCAACAACGATGGCGACCGTGGTCGCGAACCGGCTCGTTCCGGTGGAGACTCCGGTGGTCGAAAAATGGTTTCGTTCGAGGACGAATTCGAGGGCTAACCACCACCAACTCCGGGGTCTGGAACAGAACGTTCCGGATCCCGAGGCTGTCTATCTACCGAGGACTTTCTCCAGCTCCACGGCGAGTTCCGCACTAAAGGTGTTGGCTCCCGCCGAATTGAGATGGAGGAAGTCCTCGAAGTAGTCAGTCGTCCATTCTGGGTGCGTGCCATCGATCAGCGGCACTCCCGCCTTCTCCGCGATCGATCGCAGCGTGTCCTCATAGGCGTCGTAGTCGGCTTGTCCGTTTGTGTGGAGCGAGATGTAGTCAGCCCCCGCATGCGGCATCTCGACCAGTACCACGTCGACTCCACGGCTTTGAAGCTTCTCGATCAGGTCGACGATCGCCCCTGCCTGAGTGCCCGGAGCTGCATCGGGATCCACCGAGAAATCGTTGAGAGCCCGTTCCCGGGTGCGATCGATGAGGATGTCATCGTTGGCGTAAGGCTCCCGGGTGAAGTCGTCTACGCCCCGGAGACGCTCCTCGGCGATGTCGTCGCGGTACTGGGTGATGAGAGAAATCGGATCTCGCAGGAAAGCGCGGATGCGAACAAGAGCCGATAGCTCGCCGAAGAACCGATCAGCTTTTTGGCCGGCCGTTTCTTCGCCAAGGAACGATGCTCTTCCTGGCGAATTCAGATAGCCGTCCGTCACCCGCAGGTTCGAACGCGATCCGTCGTTGAGATCACGACTCGTGAGTCCGATCACCACCACGTCGGGACGAAGCAGCGGCTCGGCCACATTGATGGTCCAGTCGTTCGTCAGCACGCCGGGAGAACCGTCGAGCGCCGCGTTGTAAACCCCCTCGAATGACGTATCGCGAGCTATCACGCCAGAGATCACGTCCGAGTTGACGGCGGAGTTTCCGACGAACAGCAACTCAACACCACCATCGTTTGCGATTGCCCTCATCTCGGCGACTTTTCGATCCGTTTGGGCGAAGTTCCACTGCGGGTCCGCCAGACCGGCAGACAGGAAGCGGGCGATCAATTCGGCAACGATGAGGACGGCAACGAGCGTTACCCAGGTCGCCCTCGTATTACGTGCACCGCGTTCGGCTACTACGAGCTCGACGCTGGGGTTTACTTCTTCAGTAGTGGTTTGCACGGGTATCGCTGCCATCAGAATTGGAAGTAGATAAACGGAACCTGAGCGGCTCCGCTGAAGACGATTATGCCGACGACCATCACTCCAAAAGCGAGGCCTTTGCGAACAGGTGGCCAGGTAAGGATGGCGGTCTGGTTGCGGAGCTGTCGCTGCGTGAGGTCGATGGCCAGCATCATGAGACCGAGCGGCAGCAAAAGGCTGATGGCGCGATAGTCGGGGGCACCGCTACGGAAGGAGAGAATTCCCGTGAGGTAGGACCAGGCCTCTCCGAATGTCTCGGCCCGAAAGAAGATCCACGTCAGACACACGAGATGGAATGTTGCCAACATCGGCAGGATGTCCCTCGCCGTCACCGGATCGGTTGCCCGCTTCGGGGCTTTGTCTCGCATGAAACGATGTGCGATGAGGTAGATCCCGTGGAGTCCACCCCAGATCACAAAGTTCCAGGACGCACCGTGCCAGAGTCCACCCAGCAGCATGGTTAGAGCGAGGTTGCGATACGTCTTGTTTACCCCATTCCGGTTCCCGCCAAGCGTTATGTACAGATAGTCGCGCAGCCAGGTGCTCAGAGAGATGTGCCAGGTTCGCCAGAAGTGTGTGATGTTGCGGGACAGGTAGGGCTGTTCGAAGTTGACCATGAGCTCGATGCCGAGCAGGCGAGATGTACCGCGAGCGATGTCGGAGTATCCGGAGAAATCCCCGTAGATCTGGAGCGCGAATGCATATACCCCCACCAGAAGCATGATCCAGCTGGCCGTTTCGGATCGAGCAAACGCTTCGTTGACCGAACCCGCGATCCCGTCGGCGATGACAACTTTTTTGAACAGACCAAGCAGGATCAGAAAGACGCCGGAAAAGATGTCGTCTTTGCGGGGGAGTGCTCTTTTGGCG
>JABDOU010000164.1 GCA_013043085.1 Acidimicrobiia bacterium | reverse complement strand
TGACCTGGGTAGCGGCCAACAGTCCCAGGATCCAAACGAGGTTGCTGACACGTGGCGGTGGCTCGACCACAATCTTCCCAATACCCATTGCCGTACCGGCGCTGGCTTCGTTTGCCTCCCCTGTGTTTCTCAAGACGAGAACGTGTTCGCCCGCCGACCCGGCCGAGAGGGTTTGGGCAACTCCGAATCGGGGTTGCGTGTTGTACCCATCGATGCGGAGAGGTTCTCCATCCTGTAAGACCGGAACCCCGTCGATCGATGCCGTCCAGATGCCGTGCGCCGGACCGCGGCTATGAAACACCGTGACCTCCGTCCCGTTGAAGGGAATGTGAAGCTCGCCGCCCTGCTGCCTGGATACGCTGTAAGCGTCGGTGACACCGAACTCGGATAGGTCTGCCGCCGGAACGAGCGCCCAATCTCCTTCGCGCGTGATGGACGTGTCCGTCGGCTGGAATGTTCCTTCGCCGAGGTGACCCTCCGTTGCCGCGTACGCTCCGCTCTGTATGCCGACCAGCTCCTCGGGAGCTACCCGAGCCGCAACGTTTGCCACCACCGGTAGCGCCACCAGGTTGAACAACACGAAAGCCAGAACGCGGTTGCGGAGTTGAGCGCCTTTGCGCGGTATCACTCCAAAGGCAAGCGCAAACGGGACGGCGACAAATTGGACGAGAATCAAGGCGAGGATCGCATCGATTGCGCCGAATCCCAGCTCGGTCGCATATATGACTGAAACCGCGATGATCGTTCCGATTCCGTCTTCGAAGAGTAGGAAGGCGAGGAGGAAGCGACTCAGCTGTTTATACGACCGAATGTTCTTGAAGGTTGTTCCAAGTCGGCGGAAGGACATCCGAATCGGAGCCGGATCATCGCCGCGGCGCGAGGTTGCAATGGGTGGTTCCGGGATGCGTCTCAAAAGAGGGAGTGTGAATCCGGCCCACCAGAACGCCACGACTATGAAGCTGGCTCGCACGCCCCAATTGTTTGCTTCGGGGAGTAGAAATATGAGTGCTACAGCGATGATCAGGGCAAGGCCGCCGCCGATGTATCCCACCGAATAGCCAAGCGTCGACACCCGATCCTGATCCGTCTCCACGGCTACGTGGGGAAGCAGCGAGTCGTAGAACATGTTGCTGAGCCCCCAGCCGATGCGAGCAACGACGAAAATGATCGATGCGAGCAACCAGTCACCTGTAGAGACGAGTGCCAAAGAGGCCGTTGCAATGGCACCGACGACCATGAACAGGCCGAGCAGAGACTTCTTGATCCGCACCACGTCGGAAAGAGCCCCGAGAATGGGCGCGGCGACAGCGACTATGAGAAGCGAGATGCTGAGGCCGGCGCTCCAATAAGCGGTTGCGCGTGCCGGTGACGAAAGAGTTGCACCGGCTACTTCGCTGTAATACGTGGGCAACACTGCAGCGAGTACGACCGTCGCGAATGCAGAGTTGGCCCAGTCGTACAGCGTCCAGGATCGTATCCGTCGGTCGTACGCGCGCCGCTCTCTGCCAACTATTGCTCTATCCCCAACCAAACCAGAATCCCTTTCTCCTCGCACCAAGAGTAAAGCTGACGAACTCGTCCCTCAAACGTCAGGCCATGAAAACTTTTCGCGCACCTGTGTTTTCCTGCGGCTGACAAGATTCGGCATGGGATAGCCTCCTTCCATGCGAACTCGCCATCGAATATCCGCGTCTGGCGCCGGAACCACACTGCAAGTACGGTCAGAGGTGGCATCGGGGATTCGAGCGTGGTCGATAGGAGCCTTGCGGGTGGCTCTCATCGTTGTGGCTCTCGGTGTTACGAGTTGTTCGAGGCAGGCCGCGGGGGAGAATCCGATAACTCTGCCGGCACCATCGTCGACGTCACAAGCCCCTTCGACGACCACTACCTCTGAAGGCACCGTGCCCCAAGCCGCTTCACCGGTCGAACCGGTTCTCGAAGTGGTTGGAGACAATTTCCAGCAGCCCATATGGGTCGGTGCCCGACCGTCGGACGGTGTGGTTCTCGTAGGTGAACAGACCGGACTGATTCGAGAATTGGAAACGGCTTCAGTGGTTTTGGACCTCTCGGGCAAGGTTCTTCCAGGAAGCGAGCGAGGGTTGCTCGGAATTGCATTCCTCGAAACTCGGATGTTTGTCAACTACACGGACGAAAACGGAGACACCGTGATTGCCGAATATCCGGATCGCGATGCATCTGCTGACCAGGAGCGCATTCTCGTACGTATCGATCAGCCCGCTTCGAATCACAACGGAGGAGGCATAGAGATCGGGCCGGATGGCTTGCTCTGGGTGGGCATGGGCGACGGCGGCCGCAGCGACGACGTGTTCCGAAATGGCCAGGACCCAACCTCGGTTCTGGGGGCCATGCTCCGTTTCGACGTATCGACTCCAGGGCTGGCGGTTGCCGCGGGCGGATATTCTGGAGGGCTCCAAGAGATCTGGGCGATCGGACTGCGCAATCCATGGCGGTTCACGTTCGATGACGGGCTGCTGATCGTTGCAGACGTCGGGCAGAATCGGATCGAGGAGGTGTCGATCGTTGCGAGCACGGAAACCGACCTGAATTTCGGGTGGCCGCTGCTCGAAGGTTCCGATTGCTTCGACTCATGCGAAACCGATGGTCTGGTGCTTCCCGCTCTCGAATACGATCACGGTGAGGGGTGCTCGATTACCGGCGGGGTCGTCTACCGTGGTTCCGCTATTCCCGATCTCGTCGGCTCATATCTCTATTCCGACTATTGCGCTGGCTGGATCAGGGCAGCGCAGTTGGGACCGGACGGAACTCTCACCGATGACCGGGAGTTGTTTGCCGGCGTCGGACGCGTCACGTCATTCGGACGCGACGCAATGGGAGAGGTCCTGATCACCGATCATGGCGGATCGGTCTTTCGATTGGGTGCACGTAGTAACTCGTAGCGGCGCCTGGATCAAAAAACGTCGGCGCCTTCGAAATGCCACTCAGATCTCGAAGCCTGAGCTTCTTCAACATCTACCCTCGATAGCAGAATCCCGCCGATTATGAAGAACGCAATCACGGAAAGAATGGCGGGTCGACCCGAGCCGGTTTGGCTACTGACGATGGCAAAGATCAGTGGCCCCCAGATGGCCGAGAATTTTGAAAAGACCGAGAAAAAGCCGTAGAACTCGGCAGCGGCTTCTTCAGGCACCATCGTCCCATACAGGGAGCGGCTCAGGGCCTGAACCCCACCGAGCACGAATCCGACCACGACGGCCAGGCCATAGAACGGAAGAGCTTCCCCCTCCGGCAAGAAATAGGCGCCGATGCCGAGGAGCGTCCAAATTGAGAGATTGAACAGGATCGCGTTCTTGGCGCTTATGCGATGGGCGATCGCTCCGAAGGCAAATGCGCCACCAAATGCCACAAACTGCACGAGCAAGAACGCAATGATCACCTCCTGTAGTTCGAGGTTGAGGGTGTCCTCGGCGTAGGCGCCAGAGATATTGATCACGGTCTGGGTTCCGTCGTTGTACACCATGAACGCCACGACGAAAAGCAAGATCTGCTTGAAGCCAAGAAGCTTTTTTGCGGTTCCGACCGTGCGCTTGAAGCCGATTTTGAAGTAGGCGACCAGGGGAATCGTGCCGACGTACTCGGCCGGCAGCTGCTGGGGAGTACCGTTTTCGGGAAGGTTGCGGAGAGCGTAGATCGTGAACAGCACCCACCACACGCCGGCACCGAAGATGCCGATGCGGGTCGCAAGTTCGGTTTCCAGGGCGATTGTTCCGCCATCGGCCAGGATGATGAGGATGAAGGCCAGCAGCACGTAGAGACCTCCGCCGATGTAGCCGTAGGCGAACCCGCGTGACGACACGCGATCGATCGTCTCTTCGGTTGTGATCTGGGGTAGAAATCCGTCATAGAACACGTTTGCCGCCACAAAACCGACCTGGCTAACCAGGAAGATGAGCAGAAACAGCGGAACTGCGCCGGCTGGAACGAAAAAGATTGCCATCGTGAAGATGGCTCCCACGAACGCGAAGGCACGCAGGAACGCCCGTTTGGCGGCAGAGAAATCGGCCATGGCCCCGAGGACCGGCATGATGAGAAAGAGCAGAAAAGCTCCGACCGACACGAGGTAGCTCCATATCGTGATCGCCTGCATTCCCCAAAACCCGGTTTCGGGGACGATGACGCTCGTGAAGAAGGGTGCCACGATTGCTCCCGAGGTCGTTGCATAGGCCGAATTTGCCCAGTCATACATCGCCCAGGCAAAGATCGTCTTCTTGTCGTTCTTCGGCAGGGTGGTCGTCACCGGTTGGCTCCTCTCGTGGATCACCTTACGCAGCCAGGCGGGGGAATCAAGTTTTGTGTCATAGCCGGAACGTACACTCGCCGCCATGGCACGAATGTTCATCGAACAATGGTCCCCCGAATACGGATCTTCCACCGATACGGATGAGTCGTTGGCGGCAACAATCGAGGAAATCGACATCGCCGTTGAGGTTGATGGGCCGTGGGAGCCCATTGATGGAACGCCTCTTTCCGAATCCGGGATCGAAACGGTTGTGGTGGTCGATGGAGTAAGGCGGATCGACGCTCGCTTGACGCTCGAAAACGGCGCCGGGCCGGTACCGGGTCTCTGTG
>JABDOU010000160.1 GCA_013043085.1 Acidimicrobiia bacterium | reverse complement strand
CCGTCCTCGGTGGTGTTCGCAGTAAACGTTGACAGGTCGACGCTCGTTGTGCCGAGGTTGTGCAACGCCCCACCGTCCGAAGGCTCGACGCCGGAGGTGCCGGCGCCGTTGGTTGTGAAGACAGTGTTGTCGATGTCGGCGCTAGAGGTCGGATCGACGAATATGCCTCCGGCCTCTGCGACACCGGTATTGCTATCGAACGTGGTTCCATTTGCGGTGAGCGATGATGCGAACAGGAATACGCCTCCACCGTTGTTGGCTGCGGAGTTGGAATCAACCGACACCGAGCCGAGGGTGACGGTGGAGTTTGCAGCCGAGATACCGCCACCGCTGTCGCTGGCGGTATTGGCTGAGATCGTTGCTCCACTTGTTACGTTCAAAGTACCGCCGTCGAGCTGGATACCGCCGCCGGCCGGTGCACTGTTGTTGGTGATGATGGCCGCGGCGATGGTGGTGTTTCCACCCGGAATGTAGATGCCGCCGCCGGAGCCGACAGCCGAGTTGGAGTCGATGATCGTGTTGCCAGAGATGGCAAGAGTTCCGTGGTCGCTGATCGCTCCGCCGGTGCCAATGGTCTCGGCAGTGCCGGATGGATCGTCGGTCGCCCGGTTGCCGGTGAACGTTGGCGAGTTCAGGGTGGTCGTGTCGTTGTTATAGAGTCCGGCGCCGTCCTTGGCCGTATTGTTCGAGATCGTGACCAGAGAAAGCGACGTGGTTGTCGCTGAGTTGGCCACATAGATCCCGCCGCCGTTGTCGACTGCGTCATTGTTGCTGACAGTTCCGCCGTTCATGGTCAACGCAGCACCGTTGAAGATGCCTGCTCCCTCATTCGCCGTGTTGGAATCGAACAATCCGGCGCTGATTGTGGCGGTGCCGCCGTTGTTGACAGCTCCTCCCGCGAGCGCTCCGTTGTTGGTGAATGATCCACCACTGATGGTGAGTGTTCCGAGGTTCTGGATTCCACCTCCGAAGTCCGCGGTGTTGTTGGCAATGCTTGTGCCCGCGAGCACGGTGAGGCGGCCGGTTGATCCGTTGAGTACGCCACCGCCTGAACCTTCGGTCGCGGCGTTGCCGGTGAGGCTGACGCCATCGAGGGTGAGGTTGCCTGCGTTGTTTATGCCGGCTCCGGTCGTAGAACCGCCACCGCTGATCGTGATGCCCTTCAGAAGCACGGGATTGGCTCCGACGCCGACCGTGATCACGGAGGCGCCGCCGGTGCCGGTGATCGCGGCTGTCGGGACTGCTGCCTCGATATTCAGCGGATACACCATGGAGATGTCTTCAGTGCAGGTACCCGAAAGAGAGATTGTGTCGCCGCTCGCGACGCCAGGAGCAAGTGGCGGCATCGCGGCCGGATCGCCGCTGATGAGCGATTGCAGCGTCGGGTAGTTGGGAGGAGGTGCGGCGCAGTCATAGGCGACGGTTGCGGCCTGAGCAGGACCGGCGATCGCCAGAAGGGACGCCGTGAGCGCCAGTGCCAACCAGAGTGGCATCAAGCGATGTTGAGTCAGACGTGTCGTCATGAAACTTCCTTTTGTTTGTATGTGCGTTGTTTGTATGTGCGGCCGTATGTATGTGGCCCGTTTGCGTTTGGCCTGTTTGGGTGTGCCACCTGGCTGAATCGTGCGGACACTCCGCTTGCGATTTGATGTGAGTTTGATCCCCAAGCCGCCATTACCCTGCCATCAGGTTACGTCTATTGCTCGGAACTTTTGTGGGTCTTTAGGCCTCTTTTTTCTTGTAGAACCTGCCAGAAACGAGCTGAGCGACATGACCGGACGGCACAGAACGCCGGGTGCGAGGCCTCCAGCCCGACCTAACCTGACATCATGAGTTTTCGGAGGTTGGCGTGGTCTGTGGTTGGCCTGGCGTTCCCGGTAATTGCGTGGGGGGCGGTCGTACGCGCGACCGGTTCAGGAGCCGGGTGCGGAAACACGTGGCCGACGTGCGATGGTGAACTTCTACCTCTGGCGTCGTCTACCGAGCAGCTCATCGAGCTGTCGCATCGGCTTTCGAGCGGTGTATTCGGTTTGGTGGTCGTAGCGCTTGCCGTGGCTGCGAGACGCACCTTTCCCGCAGGCCACACCGTGCGAAAACTCGCCTGGCTCACGCTCACACTGACCGGCGTGGAGGCGTTGTTGGGAGCAGGCCTCGTGCGTTTCGAGCAGGTGGCCGACAACGCTGAAGTTTCGCGTGCATTCTGGATCTCGGGGCACCTCGTCAACACGATGCTCCTGCTGGCTGCTGCTTTCGCGACCGCCTGGTTCGCGACACACGCGGATCGGCGCTACGAGCGAACGCCCCGCACCCTGGTGGCGGGCGCGGTGGCTTTGTTGATCGTGGGGATGAGCGGAGCGATCACCGCTCTGGGAGACACGTTGTTTCCCGCCGCATCATTTGTCGAGGGCCTCCGAAGCGAATTGTCCGTGACGGCGAGCGTGTTCGAACGATTGAGGGTCGCCCATCCAATCCTCGCCGTAGCCACAGCCGTTGGGATCATCCTTCTCGTTCGCGCACGCGGCCTGGCGGTCGGGAGTTCACCCGCCGAGGACGTAGCCGGGAGAGGTGCCGCGAACAGAACCGGCGGCGGACGCACCCTGGTGCTCGTCTTGAGCCTGCAACTGGCAATCGGGGTTGTGAATGTGTTGCTGGCCGCACCTATCTGGATGCAGGTGGTCCATCTGCTGGTTGCCGATCTCGTGTGGGTGATATACCTGCGGGTCGTGCTCGAGGAATCGACAGTTTCAGCTCCGATCGTCTCGATGTCGGCGCGATGACCGGTTCAGCCATGGAAGCCCTGCCGGCAATAACGGTTGGCCAAAAGGTCGCGGCGTTGGTTCGGCTGACCAAGCCGCGGATCATCGAGCTGCTGCTCGTCACAACGCTGCCTGCGATGATGCTTGCTGCTAGAGGATGGCCAGGCACCTCGTTGGTTGTTGCGACGCTCATCGGCGGGACGTTGTCTGCCGGTGGTGCCAATGCACTCAACAACTATGTAGATCGCGACGTCGACATGTTGATGCGCCGGACATCCAAACGCCCGCTCCCTACCCATACTCTGACACCAGCGGTGGCGCTGGTTGTCGGGATCGGCCTGGGGGTTGCAGGTTTTGTCGTCCTGTGGGCCACGTCCAATCTGCTCGCAGCCATGATTTCGACGGGCGCGCTGTTGTTCTATGTGTTTGTCTACACACTCGTCTTGAAACGGCGCACCGTCCAGAACATCGTGATCGGGGGAGCAGCCGGTGCGGCGCCTGCTCTCGTTGGTTGGGCTGCCGTAACGGGTTCTCTATCCGCAGGCGCATGGGTGCTGTTCGCGATTGTGTTCATGTGGACGCCACCCCATTTCTGGGCTCTTGCGTTGAAGTACAAGGAAGATTACGAGCGAGCCGGAATTCCGATGCTGCCCGCTGAGCGAGGCGAGGCGGCAACGCTGCAGGCCATCGTGAGGTATACCGTCGGCATGGTGCTGATCTCGTTTGTGCTGGTGATCGACGACGCCATCGGGGTCATCTATGTCGTATTGGCGGCTGTGCTCGGAGCGTGGTTCCTGTCTGAGGTCTCACGCCTCAGGACAGATCCGGGCCGTGCCATGATTGTGTTTGCCCGCTCGAATCTCTATCTGACTCTGCTCTTCGGTGCGGCGGCTCTGGATGCCGTTGTCAGCTGAGCGCTATTTCGCAGCCCGCTGACCGTTGGGGCCCTCAAGCCCCGGTCCTGACATTCCGATGAATGTGAATGCACGCCTCTACGTGGCGCGCCTGGCGCCGGCTTCTCATCTCCACCATGGGTGTGGTGATTTTGCTTGCGCTGGGAGCGTCACCCTCTTCCGCTCAAACGAGTGCTCCGAGTATCAGCGAAGACGCGGTCTACGAGGTTGATGCTGAGACAGGAGTCATTCAGGTTGAACGAGCGTTCCGTGTCGACCGAGCATCCGGCGTCGGCTCCATCCAGGTGCCGGTTGACGCCTCGAGCGAGAACGTGACCGTTCAAGGCGGAAACCGAACCGTGTCGCTTTCCGTGGCGGGCGGGGAAGATTATGCGTACGTCACCATTCCCGCCTCCGTTCTGACGGGTGCCGACGCAGTGTTGCGATATGACATCGTCGGCAACCCGAATCGATCGAAGAGTCCGGGCCGTGTCAATCCTGCGCTATCGGCCTGGGAGATCACGGTGGTGGGAAGTCCCGGCAAATCGAACGTCGAAATCCTGGTTCCGAGGCCGTATCGGCCTGAATGGGCCGGGACCAACTCGGTTGCCTACATCGACAAAACAGACCGGGTCGAGATCAAGGTGTCGCGCATCAACAACCCGACAGATTTCGTGCTGGCTGTCGCGGCCCGTGACGATCGCAAACTCGATGTACGCGAGTTCAATATCGATGGCAACTTCGTGAGGCTCCACTTCTGGCCTGGCGACGATGAATGGGCTGATTTTGTCGAAGACAACGCTCGCCTGGCATTGCCTGTTCTACGGGAACGGATAGGTCGACCGTGGCCAGAGGTCGATACGCTCGATATCATCGAGTCTCCCCGGCCGTACCTGATCGGTTACGGCGGTTGGTACGCAATCAACCTCGGCGAGATCGAAGTCGGCGAACTTCTCCTGACGTCAACATTGATTCATGAGCTGACGCACGCATGGTTCAACGACAGTCTGTTCCAGGAGCGATTCATCACCGAAGGGCTCGCCGACACGTTCGCCCGACAGGCAGCCTTGTCACTCCTGGAGGGCGACATCGCCCCGGAGGTTCGTGAGGCGATGGAAGAGACACTCGAGGTGCCTGAGCAACCCGATCTCGATTCGACCGTGGCCAGACCGTTGCTCGATTGGAGCAGCAGTGCCTTCGGGTCATTTGACATCGAACGATACGGCTATCAGACCTCTTTTTACCTGGTGAACGAGCTGTATGAAGAGATTGGCCCGGACGCTTTCGCCGAGATGTTGGTCGCAGCCGATCTCGACTACACCGCCTATCCGGCTTCAGATCCGACGGAGACCGTCTTTGTCGCTGCCAATTGGCGGCGCTTCTTTGATCTCGCAGAACGGATCGGCGGATCGGAACAAGCAGAAGATTTGTTCCGCTCGTACGTGCTTCGGGAAGAGGACGCGGCGTTGCTAGACGAACGGTCGGCCGCCATCGAGGCGTACGAGGCGTTCGTGCTGCGTAGCCGTCCCTATGACGTTCCGATAAATGTGCGCGATGCGCTGAATGCGTGGGCATTTGATGCGGCTCTCGAGCGCATCGATGAGGCCGATGCCGCCTTGTCCGACCTTTTGGCCCTCGATGCCCGGGCGGCGGCGAGTGACTTCGATCTACCGATCGATCTCACCCAGGAGTACTACGCAGGCGACTTCGACCGGATAGCCCCTACCCTCGAAGTGTATTCCAGGGCGCTCGATCGATTGGACGAAGTTGCGCCGCTCCGGGAGCGTTCGCTCTCCTGGTTGGAAACCGCCGGGTTGGGTGACACCGACATCAACTACTACTTCGATCTGGCAACGGCGCGGATCAACAACGGGAATCCTCTGGGAGCCATCGAGGCGGCCGACCAGGCGGTCGAACAGTTCTCCGGCCTGGGTGCTGCCGGGCTGCGCACAATCGGCCTGCGAGCGGTGATCGGCGCGGTTCTCCTCGCTCTGGCCGGATTCGCAATTCGGCTGGGCATCGCTCTGGCCAGGCGTCGGAGCTCACCGACCCTGCGGCTTGACGCTCTCGAGGGAGGCGACGACGAATCCATCGACCGGGTTGCCTAGCCGCTTGGCTGGCCGTGGTCGGTCGGAGCTAAAGTCAGTCTTCATCACGTGAGCATCCGGCTCATGCCTGGCGGCACCATCTTGCCGCCGGCAGCAATCCGATTTCATCGCAAGGCGCAGGATCTGATATGACCGATACCAATAAAGATACGCCCGCGGAGATGTCGGTGATTCGAGAGCTTCGACGTGGTATCGACGACATCGATCGCGAGATCGTCGATCTTCTGGCGAAACGGATTGAACTAGCGGTTGAAATCGGCAGGCTCAAGTTGCAGCAAGGAGTTGATCTTCGTTCTCCGGACCGTGAGCAAGGACTCTTGAGCGTCGTGAGAAACGAGGCCGACCGCCTCGGCCTCGATGTCGATCTCGTGAGTAGCTGGTTTGAAAGAATTCTCGAGTATTCGCGCGCCAGACAGGCAGATGCGCTGGACCTGCCGTGATCACCTTTCTCTCCGATTTTGGACTGGAGGATGAGTTCGTTGGCGTCGTTCATGGTGTCATTGGCCGGATCGCCCCTGAGATCCGCGTTATCGACCTCACGCACAACATCGCTCCTGGCGATGTGCGGGCGGGAGCATTGGCACTCTTGCGTGCGGTCCAATACATCCCCGAAGGTGTCGCGCTTGCTGTTGTCGATCCCGGTGTCGGGACGCATCGTCGGGCGATTGCGGTCGAGAGTTCATGGGGGTACTTCGTTGGTCCGGACAACGGGCTTCTGGCCCCTGCAGTCGCCATGGTGGGAGGTGCGGAGAAAGTCGTCGCGCTCGAGGATCCGCGGTTCATTTTGCCCGCGGCCGGAGCCAGCTTCGATGGTCGGGACAAGTTCGGACCCGCCGCTGCTGTGCTCGCCTCGGGACAAGCAACGATCGAGGACCTGGGGCCGGCTGTCGAAACAGGCAGCCTCACGCCGATGTTGTTGCCGCTTCCCGAAACCGAAGGTGATGGCATTCGGGGCGAGGTGTGGTGGATCGACCGGTTCGGCAACGCCCAGACCAACATCGGACCCGAAGACGCCGAGAGCCTTGGTCTGGTGCCCGGATCGGCGGTCCAGGTTGACGTCGGTGCCAGCTCATATGTCATTCCCTGGGTCATCGCATACGGCGACGTCGACCTGGGGGAGCTGCTGCTACACGTCGACTCCCAGGGTTTGCTGGCATTGGCGGTGCGTGAGGGAAGGGCTGCGGAACGGCTTCAACTCGGAGGAAAGACCCAGGTCGTGATCCGCAGATCTACAGCGTCAACACCTTGATCGTTCCGGCCACGAGAATCAGAATCAGGAGAGCCATGATGACGAATGTCGTGGTGCTGCGCATGGAAGGACAGTAGCGGTGAGTACGGTACCGCTTGGAATTGAGTTCGTTACCCGCAAGGGCTGCCCGCTGTGTGACGAGGCACTTCCGACCGTTCGGTCGGTCGCATCGAGCCTCGGCGTTCCGGTCAATCTGCGTGACGTTGACGAAGACCCGGCGCTGGTTGATCTGTCCGATCGGGTGCCGGTCGTGCTTTCGGCATCTGGTCAAGTGCTGGCCGAGGGTGAGATCTCCTCGATTGGTCTCTGGTTCCGGCTGGCGATGGGGCGTTTGGCCGGTTTCTAGGCGGGCCTGGTAGGAGGAGCTCCACCATTACGCTTTCGGCGTGGATTCGATACCTGCAGCTACCGTCGCAAGATTGCCCGTCTATTTGCGATGCCTCAACGATTTGCCGACCGAAAAGGCAACCATTTCCTCTGATGAACTCGCCGACCTGGTTCGAGTGAATGCTGCCAAACTGCGCAAAGATCTGTCCTACCTGGGTTCATATGGAACCCGCGGGGTCGGTTACGACGTCGATCATCTACGGGCACAGATCGGACTAGAACTCGGTTTGAGCAGGAGCTGGCGGGTCGCCATCGTCGGAACCGGCAACCTGGGCCGCGCGCTGGCCGGGTACAAGGGTTTCACCGATCGGGGCTTTGATATCGAAGGATTGTTCGACGATGACCCGAAGAAGGTCGGCAAGAAGATCCTCGGGCGGATCATCGAGCCACTCGATGATCTCGACCAGGCAGTCGCCGAACGGAAGATTTCGATTGGTCTCATTGCGACCCCTGCCGCCGCCGCCCAGGAGGTTGCTGATCGCCTCGTCGCTGCAGGCGTCAGTTCGATCTTGAACTTTGCACCGGTCGTCCTGTCCGTTCCGGATGGGATCGAGGTGCGGAGGGTCGATCTTTCGGTCGAACTGCAAATCCTCAGCCACTACATGCAGCGCCAGCTCCTACCGCGCGATATGGCCAACTAGATCGCCGCGGGGACGGTGAACTCGACGAGTTCCCCTAATCGCCTTCCGACGTCTCCAACCGGTGAAGCGATACCGCGAACATCGCAAACAGAAGCATCGACACGAGAAAGAAGGCCGTGGGGATGATCCGAATCTCGAATGCATTGAGGCCTTCGATCTCTCGTGGTCGTGGCCCCCGGGGTGCATACATGATGAAGAGCAGGCTGTTGAGAGCGGTCCAACCAAAGAGTCCGACTCCGGCTACCCGAAATCCGAGCTTCTTTCCCAGATTGGTATACAGCAGCAGATACACCGAGCCGTAAAACACGAGCACCGATCCAATGGCGACGAATAGCCCTCGAAAGAGCAAGCTTTCCGGGAGGGTGATGTCGATCATTTAGAGACCTCGCTCGTAGTCGACGATCAATCGGATGTCTTCTTCGGTCAAGACCGCTCCGAAGCCGGGCATCCACCCGCGACCAATGCCGTTTGTCCCATATCCGATGCCGTTGTCGGAGCCATTGATTATGAAATCTACGTGATCGTCGGCATCCGGGAATTGCACGATTGTTCTGCCGTCACGGAGCGAAGGACCGAGAGCGCCGGATCCCGGCTCGACGGTGAACGGCAAGCCGGCCGACCAACCGGAGGTGTGGCATCTGGCGCAATAAGCCGAGTAGAGACCGTACGCGCGGCTGGCAGTTTCGAGGTCGTCATCGAACGACCGCTCGGCGATGTTTTGGAAATCGACCTGGAATTTGGCGGCCGCCTGATTCTCCAACAGCGCTTCGAGACCAGCCTGAGCCCCGGCGAGAATCGACTCTTGATTCGCAGCGACGGGCGACACCGCACCCCGCTCGGCCCGCAACGCGGCGGCGACGTTTCGCACCGTTTGCAGGTCCCTGGTAGGTTCGCCGAGCGAATTGAGCTCGCTGAAGCTGTTGAGCGGATCGAGCTCGATCCGGATGTTCGTTGTTCCCAATGTGTCGCGTCCCAAACGATCCGCGGCGTCGTCTAGTAGGCGCGTGACCTTGGCTTCGTCGTCATCGGAAAGACCATCGCGATCGGTGTCCAGTCCGTTTGGTGCGTTGGCTATCAGCTGCGTCAGTTCGCCGGCCGGCGTGTTGGTTTCACTGTCCGCAGCGCGCACCAGATTGCCCAGGATTGCGGCTACTGCAGGCGCCTCCTCAATCTCTGCGATGGTGAGCTGCTGGCTTTCGATTGCATCGACGAAGATTCGGTCGACGTCTCGAACCTTCAGAACTTCCTCGGCAACCCTGGGATCGACCTGGGCAAGAGCTTCTTGCTGGGTGATCTGGATGCTTTCGAGGTAGTTCATGAGATCGTCGAGTTCCTGATCGTTTGCCGGACCTCCGACCTCGACGCCCCATGCCGGCATCGGTGTACCTTGCCGACCGTAAACGAGCCAATACCGGACCTCATCGCGTGAATATCGGTAGAACACGTCGTTGAGCGAGGGAGCCGCCCACGCAACGGTGACTCCGCTTCGTGCTTCGTTGAATGTCGCAACACCCCCGACGGCGCCCGCGCCATGACATCCGGCACAGCCGAAACCATGACCCGACGTGCCGTCTTCGACGAACAACTCTTCGCCGCGGTGAACCGACTCCTCGAGGAACTTCTCTTCGAACGCCGATTGCCTGCCGAGTTCGGTAGCAAAGTAGATGGGCAGGCCGACCGCCATGAACGCGCTGACCGCCAGAGCCCACGTCAACGTCTTGTTGAGCCGCTTGCTCTCCATCTCGTCGTTGCTGGCAGGCGGTGCCAGGTTCGGCGCGACTTCACCGGTGCGAGGGGCGCGGCCGGAGTTGGCGAGGAGTATCAACCCGATTGCGAGAACGGTTACGGCGATTGCGACGGCAAGAGGGCCGAATGACATCAGCAGCTAGGTCCCTGCGGGTACACAATCGTCGGCTCGGAGGCCTTCGGAGTCTGTTCAACGATTCCCGTATTGATCAGAAGCCGCCCGTTCTCTTCAGCAACCTGAAACCGGTCGAGGTTGCGTGGAGCCGGCCCCGCGAAATACTCTCCATGGGCGTTGTACTTGGATCCGTGACACGGACATTCGAAGCCTTGTGAAGACGCACACCACGGGACTCGGCAACCAAGATGAACACACTTTTGCCAAAGGGCGGTGAAGCCGCCGGCGATCACGGGTATCCCGTCAAACGCCGTTCCAGCGGCTTCGCTTGGTTCGAATGGCATCACGTACGACTGGGCTTCAGCAATGTAGAGGGGCTGGATACGCCCCTCCGGGGTCGCCGTGAGTTTCCGGATCTCCTCGATGTCACCGGCATCTATAACCGAACCGAAACCGCCCTGGAGTTTCGGCCAGAGGAATGCAAGTGTCGTACCGAGGAACGCTGCCAGGTAGAGACCGAACGACGCGCCTATGGCCCGGTTGAGAAACCGTCTGCGGCTTTCGTCGAATTCACTCTTCGTGACATTGATGAGCTCCGGTTCGGCTGGGGCGTCGTCGGTGATTGCCTCGTCCTCTTCGACAATCGTGGCGACGGTGCCTGTATCAGGTGCGGCACGCATTTCGGTCTTGCGGCGCCGGCTGGCGACCCGGGCCTCTTTGTCGAAGGTTCCGACCGTCGTGCGGGTTCGTTCACGCCGGAAAGCGAGGGAGAAGATGCCGATCGCCCCGACGATGGCGATCAGACCTATTGCTAGCGCGATGATCTGTCCGTTTGTCATTCCAGCCAATCCAGTAAGTCGTCAAAGAACACGCCATCTGTCCACGGATATGTGAAGTTGAAACCGGGACCCCTGAAGAAGGAGCCGATGATGCCGAGCGTTGCCGCTCCCATCAGAAAGAAGGTGAACATCATGATTGCGAACTTACGCTCGGAGGGTCGGGTAGCAGGGTTACGGTCGATGTAGGGGATGGCTCCCAGTCCAACGAGGCCGATCAACCCCGGAATCAGTACTCCAGCAATTTGCGGATCGAAGTACGACAGCAGCTCTTGCAGACCGAGAAAATACCAGGGCGCCTTTGATGGGTTCGGTGTCAGGTTGAAGTTCGCCGCCTCGAGGAGCGGCGCATTGATGATCACCGAGAGAACGAGCAGGAACGCCGTCATCGCCATCAGCGCGACAAACTCGGCTGCTACGAGGTGCGGCCATGTGTTGACCTTGTCAACCGGCTCGGTCTTGACTTGTTGAATGGCCTTCGACTTCACCACGGTCAAAAGGCGCTGGGTGCGGACCCCCTCAGGAGCGGGCGCCATCGCGGGCGCTGCGGCTGCGGCAGGCGCTGCGGCCGTAGCCGGTGCCGCTGCCGCAGGGGCCCCGATGGTCGGCACCGGGACTCCTGCCATCTCTGCCAGCACGGCTTCGACTGCGACTCCCTGGGCTTTGGCTTTTGCCGTCGCCGAGCGCATCAACAATTTCGCCGGCATCCCCGATTTTTCTGCCGCTGCCGAAGCCAGATCATCCAGAGACATTGAGGCTCCAGCAGGCGCAGCAGATGCGGCCGGCGCCTGAGCCGGTGCCGGAGCGGGTGCGCCAGCGGCGGGTACCTCAACGCCGGCCCAGCCTGCGAGAACTGCTTCGATTGTGGTGCCCTCGGCTTTTGCTCGCGCGGCGGCCGAACGCTCGACCATGGAGGCCGGATACCCGGTGGCTGCGGCAGCCTGCGCTATGAGTTCTTCCATACCTCTCCTAGAGGGGGCCTGAGATTCCGCCGTCCTTGCGAACCCGCCAGAAGTGAACAGCCATGAATATGACGATCACAAACGGCAGGAAGAGGACGTGCAACACATAGAAACGTAACAGGGTGGCTCCCGAGATTTGAACTCCGGCGAGGAGCACATAGGAAACCTGATTGCCGATCACCGGAGCAAACGCGCCCATGTTGGATCCAACGGTGATCGCCCAGAGCGCCAGCTGGTCCCAAGGCAGCAGGTAGCCGGTGAAAGACAGAAGCAACGTCAACAGCAGCAAGACCACGCCGATGATCCAGTTGAACTCACGCGGTGGCTTGTAGGCACCGTGATAGAACACCCGGGACATATGAAGAAAGACCGTTAAGACCATGAGGTGGGCGCCCCATCGATGCATGTTGCGAATCAAGGTCCCGAACGTGACCGAAGTCGCGAGTGCCTCGATATCGGCGTAAGCCCTTTCCTCAGACGGCGTGTAATAGAACATCAAGAAAATGCCGGTGATCGTCAAAACAATGAAGAGGAAGAAGGAGAGCCCACCCAGGCACAGCGTGTACGACAGACGGACACCATGGCGTTTCACCTTCACCGGATGCAGGTGATAGAGGACGTTGTTCATGATCACGTAAGACCGACCGCGCGGGCTATCCGTATAACCTGCACGGAACGGCGAACCCGGGCGAAACACGCTCTCCCAGAACTGGCTCTTGCGCATCTTGGAGGGAGCCGTCGTCACCGACTCTCTGACCCGCTCTAGGAGACCGGCTTTGTCATCCGCCATTGATCGACCGCTCCTCTCTGCTCGCTCTGCTCACGCTCTTCACCAGCGGATCCCATACGAGTAACCGTTCTTGAAATCACGGTCACCATTGTCGACTTCCCACGGCCTGTCTGCAAAACCGATGTCTTCGGCCTGGGCGGCGAGAGATCCCTCAAACTTCCCGAGCGTGATGACGTTGGTAGGGCATCGATCAATGCAGAGTTGGCACCGGGTGCACTCGTCCTCGTCGACCACGAACACACCCCACTGCGTGTTGTTTTCTTCCGGGTACACCTCGTCATCGCCCGGGTGGGCGACGTTGACAGCTTCATCGATGATGTCGACCGACAAATAGTGAATACATTTCCATGGGCAGATGTCGACACAGCCTTCACAGAGGATGCATTCGGCCTGGTTGATATGAAGGAACTGCTTGGGCCTGAGGTTGCCCTGGACCCAGGCGGGATCTACCTCCATCAGCTGATAGTCGTCACGGAACGGGGGTGTTTCGAACCAGGCTTCACCGGCCATTGGTGGCTCCTACCCTCATCGGCCGTCCATACTCGGAGATGGGGACAGGCTTGGTGGCGGTCTTGGAAGTCTTATAGAGCTCCTGGGCCTTATAGGCACCGTAGATGAGCGCAATGGTCGCGTTGGTGTAATAACCGGCAGAGATGGCGTCTTTCAGAACTCGGAAGCTGATTGTGACCTCATTGTTGAGGAGCAGCCATTGCGGGAGCGTGAATGCAGGTCGCGACGTCCATGCGAGCGGGCCCTGAGCGAGGTTGAGCCATTCGCTCGGGATGATCCCGAAATACAGGATGAGCTGAAACCAGGCGAGCAACGAGGCGACCGAGGCCAGGGCCCAGGTCATCTTTCGATCGTAAATCCACGCCCAGAAAATGCCGATGACGACGATCTGGCTGCCTCCAACGGCAATCAGTTGGCCGATGGTGTAGTACACCCATCCGCGAGGTATGAACGGCCACCCGATTTGTCGACCAAAAGCGTCCTCCGCTGGAAGCTTCGTCCAATGGGCAATCATGACACCGACAAACACCGTGATGAGGCCAACCACGACGGCAGTTATGCCTATCAGGTTCTTGCGACGCTCGGTCATATGATGTCCGTTCCGGAAGTTTCCGACATTATTCGCGTTCGTAGGGAATCTCGAAGTCATATTACGGCTCCACCGAACATGACTGGTAACCGGGATCTTCCTGGCTGCTGAACCCAGAACTATCGGCCGCCGGTACCTAACTAAGCTCCCAAACGCGTCCGGGAAACGTGCGGTTTCGCGGCGGCATGAGGTGCGCAGAGGTGTGTGCCCCACAGCAAGGCAGCGAGCAGGAGAGCAGCCCCCTTGGCCATTGAAACTGGCGAGTCTGGAATCCCAGCGGAACAACCGATGTCCGGATCCATCGTCGGTACGATGGAAATCAGGGTGCACGGGGACGGTCCCGCGAAGCTGGCCTTCCGTCTTGGCGGCGTTTTCTTGATCCTGGGGGCGGCGGGCATGCTGCTCCAGGCATTGCGATTGAGCGTCCCTGATCTCTTGAACATCGCAGGGTTTTCGTTCGGCCGTCTGCAACCGGCCGCACTGGGGGCAATCACCTTCGGATGGGCAGTGCTCGGTTCTTTGGGTGCCGCCTATTACGCAGTGCCACGGCTCGTTGGACCTCTCCGGCTCGGACCGCTGGCGAATGTCTCTGTCTTGTCAGTAGCAGTCGGGACAGTGCTCGGAATCGTGTCCGTCTTGTTGTTCGAGACCGCTCCCGGGTTCCAGCTCGAGTTTCCTTTGTTCGCCGACGCTCTGATCATCGCCGGGCTGGTCCTGGCGGCCGGGGTGATTGTCGAAACAAGCCGCGACAGGCGCGCCTATATATCTGTGTGGTTTTTTGCGGCCGCCTTTACGTTCGGAGCACTCGGGCTGGGCTTGTCGAATCTTCCTCTCGATGGTCTCGGGCACGCACTGACGCTGAGGGTTGGCCAGGCGGCGATGTGGACGCTGATTCTTGGATCCGCCGTCGGCACGCTCTATTTCCTGATCCCGCGTGGAACCGGCAACGCTCTCTATTCGGCCAAATTGTCCGCGATCTCGTTTTGGACGTTGTTCGGAGTGTTTGGGTGGATAGGTCCGGCCCTCATGACGTACGGTCCGGCCCCGGCGTGGCTCGATACGATCGGTGCGCTGTTCGCAATCGCGACCATCGTGCCGGTGGCCTCTGTATTGGCCAACCTCGGCCTCACGTTGCAGGGGAGATGGGGGGACATTACGAGTTCGTCGGTCCTCACCCTGGCCGTGGCCTCGCTCGCCTCACTTGCCTTGCTTTCGGTGCATGTGATCGGCCTCGGTGTGCGCTCCGCCTCGGCCGTCGTCCAGTACACACCATGGGTAGAGGCCGGACCAGTCCTGGTGACGCTCGGTGTCGCAACCTTTGCATTTCTCGGTCTCCGGGTCGAGGGGGCGGGCGACCGACCGGTCTCGTGGTTCATACGCGGCTTGATTGGCGGCGTGATGGGGCTCGTTCTCGTACTCTGGATCAACGGCCTCGCAACCGGACTCACGTGGCTCGCAGGCCCGAACTCCCAGGACTTCACTAATGCCGGCTCAGGCTTTTCTAATACGACGGTTCTTCAGGTCGGATTCGATGTAGCGCGCTGGTTGCTGTGGATTCCCGTGGTTGGTGGAGTGTTGTATGCCTGGGTCACCTGGACGCGGTGGAACGAAGAATTGGTTGAGGAGTCGGCCGATGCCTAAGGACATCAGTCCGCTCAGGATGATCGTTGCGATTATCGTGTTGTTCGGCGTCGTCGTGATAACCCAGGTCTTGTTTCCAGCTATCGAGGCGGGACAGACCGATCCATCGCTGCGGGCAGTTACATTTGGCGACTACCACTCGTTCCGAGACGGCAATCTGTCAACGCAAGCAGCTACTGCCCTTGCAGAGAGCGGAATCTCAGCCGACGAGGTGTATGACGGTTGGGTGGTCTATAGGAACGAGGGATGTGTGCAGTGTCACACCCAGCAGGTACGTGCAATCGTCACAGATGTTGGTCTCGGTGCAGTTGTCGGCGCGGCCGATATCAGTCTCACCGATTTCGACCTGACGGGCCACGAACGACTCGGTCCGGATCTGTCGTCGGTCGGCTCACGTCTCGACCAGCGCAAGCTGGCCGAGGTAGTGACCGACGCTTCTGCTCGTCATCGATGGACCACGATGCCTTCTTACGACTATCTGAGCGATCAGGAAATTGATGACCTTGTTGCCTACCTTTCGACACTGAGGTGACGATGGACGAGATCATTGCAAGAGTCGCCGAGGCCATCAAATCGACACCCGACATGGTGACTCGATCTCTCCACGCTCGTGCCAAGGCGTCCGGGCGCACGTTCGAGGACCTGCTCGCCGAGTGGTCCGGTGAAGAGGTGGCAGCAGGGGCCGCACCGGCGCCTGCTGCAAGCGCTCCCGCAGCGGCAGCACCGGCGACTCCGGCCGTGGAGGCGACAGTCGACGCCGAGGTGATTCCAGGCGACGCACCTCCCGCCCGCGAAGTGGTCCTCGAGGAAGAAGATGAAGAAGAACCCGAAGAAGAGCCCGAGGAACTCCTGGTGGGAGCCGGCATCAGAGAGGCTCAACGGTCTGGCTTGCCCAGGTGGCTGATCACGACCTTCGTCGTGGTTCCGATCGTTGCTCTCTGGTACGCCGCCGCGTTCGCGTCCGGACCGGTGTGTGGCAATGCAGGCGCCCTGGCGGTCGATCCGGTAACCGGAGTTGCTGCCAACTGCGATGGCTCAGAATTTGGTTCGCTCGGTGGCAATCCCCTCAAGGTTGGTTCGGCCCTGTATACCGAGGCGGCGGCTCCCGCATGCACAACCTGCCACGGAGCAGGAGGAGAAGGCGGTGCCGGCCCTGCGATGGCCGGAGGCGCGGTGTTGGCGACATTCCCCTCCTGTGAAGACCATGTCGATTGGGTCACGCTCGGGACGAGGGGATGGATCGCCGAGAAGGGACCAACCTATGGCGGTCCCGACGGTGCTCTCAAGAATGCCGGAGGCTTTGGGGTTATGGCCGGCTACGGCGAGGCATTGAGCGAGGAAGAAATCCGGGCTGTGGTGGTGTACGAACGTGTCACGTTCGGTGGTCTGGACTTCGCCGAGGCGGTCGGCGAATGCATTCCCGCCACCGCTGAATAGGGACGCTCCTTCGCGGAGTGTCTAGTTCTTAACAATGGGGGTTTGTTTGCCGATAGCTGTTTGAACGCGATCTGAAGCAGTTATTCGGTATGGGCGATACAGAGAATCGTTGGGAAGGTAGGCCTGTTCGGGC
>JABDOU010000154.1 GCA_013043085.1 Acidimicrobiia bacterium | reverse complement strand
GGTGGAGTGGCCGGTCGCCGGACGGAGCCTTTTCGATCAATTTTCGAAAGTATGGATCGCGCATCGAATTCGAGGCATGGGGGCCCGGTGCTGGATGGGCGCTCGAGCATGCCCCGGACTTCGTGGGCGCTTCGGACAAACCGCAGGAGTTCGCACCAAACCACCATCTAATCGATCAACTCGCAAGGCGCGCCCCGGGTATGAGGATGGGTGCTTCGAGACTCATGTGGGAAGCCCTGTTTTACGCAGTCATCCATCAGAAGGTGACCGGGGCGGGTGCCGGTCGATCCATGCGTCGCCTGACGTTCGCCGTCAGCGAACCGGCACCAGGACCCAGCGGTTTGATGCTCATGCCGTCTCCCGAACGCATCGCAGCCATGCCCTACTACGACTTTCACCCGTTCGGGATCGAAAAGAAGCGGGCAGATTCACTGCGCGAAGTAGCACGGAGGCCTCGACTGCTCGAGCGCCTTTCTCACGAAAGCCCGGAAGAGGCAGATCGGATCCTCCAGGCCCTGCCCGGAATCGGTATCTGGACATCTGCCATCGTGAGGGGTGAGGCACTCGGGGACCCGGATGCAGTCCCGGTTGGCGATTATCACGTCAAAAACACGGTGGCCTGGGGTCTGGCCGGCGAGCCGCGGGGAAGCGATGAGAGGATGCTCGAATTGCTCGAACCGTTCCGTGGGCACCGGCTTCGGGTGGTTCGTCTTTTGAAGTCAGGCGGCATCGGGGCGCCAAAGTACGGCCCCCGGAGCGAGATCCGTAGCTTCGAGCGTCAGTGATCGGTACGATCGTGGCGCCATGACCGGAATCTCCAAACGGGCCGGCGAACTGCTCGAAGCCGAGATGCTCGACGAGTATCTGATTGAGCAGCAGACCCGTCGGCACGACGCGTATCACCCGTCCGATAATCCTGACGGATACATCAGCCTTTGCGTTGCGGAAAACAAGCTCGTGTGGGATCTGCTCGAGGACAAGCTGGCGTCGAGTCGTGACATCGATCACCACGTCATTGGTTATGACGAGATGTTTGGATCCTCCAGGTTTCGACAACGGGTGGCGCGGTTCTTGAGCCGCACGTTTATCGGCCATGCCGTCGACCCGGACCACCTGGTCATGGCCGCCGGTGCCGGAACCATCCTGGAGACGGTCTTCTATGCGATTGCGGACGCGGGCGAAGGGGTGCTGGTTCCGACACCGAGCTATGCGGGGTTCTGGCTCGACCTCGAGGCTCGGGATGGTCTGAACATCGTTCCGATGCACACGGAGAGCAGTGCCGGTTTCGAACTCACAACCGGGCATCTCGATACCGCCTTGGAAGGAGCAGATCGGCCGATTCGGGCGTTGTTGTTCACGACGCCGAACAATCCGCTCGGGACCGTGTATTCGGCCGATGAAGTCCGATTGGTCCTTGACTGGTGCGAGGCGAACCAGATACACGCGGTCATTGACGAGATTTATGCCCTGTCGGTGTTTGGAGATCGGGATTTCGTCAGCGCTTCGACGTTCCCGATGGGCGACTTCGTCCATATCGTGTGGGCGTTCAGCAAAGACTTTGCGGTAAGCGGTCTGCGATGCGGCGTCTTGTACACGCAGAACGAGCAGATTCGTGCCTTTGCACAAACCGTGGCCTACTGGCAAGCCGTTTCGGGCGATACGCAACATGTCCTGGGCGAGCTCATCGCCGACACGGCCTGGGTAGACGGCTTCATCGCCGAGAATCAACGTCGGCTCGGCGCGGCCTACCACGCCACCACTGAGGCGCTCGATGAGATCGAGGTCGCCTACATCCCCTCCTCGGCCGGGTTCTTTCTGGTAGCAGATTTTCGAACGTTCCTCGAGGAGCCGACGTGGGAGGCGGAGTCGCATCTCTGGCGCCGATTTCTCGAGGAAGCGAATGTCAACCTGACCCCCGGCTCGTCGCTCCGCTGCGGTGAACCGGGCTTCTTCCGGATATGTTTTGCCAGCCAGCCATCTCCGGTTGCTATCGAAGGTATAAAACGAGTTGGCGCTCTGCTCGGATAACTGGCCGTCCACCTACTGAGCCGTCCACCTACTGAGCGGCAACGGCGAACGACGCCCCGCCCGGGCTAGCGTGGCTATCTCATGGTGCGAATACTGGATTACAACGGGCAGGAAGCCGAGCGGACGGTAACTGTTGCCGGCATCCGATCGCTCAAGAACAGCGGAACCCGGCTCTCGCAGGTC
>JABDOU010000059.1 GCA_013043085.1 Acidimicrobiia bacterium | reverse complement strand
TTCCTCGACCGAGAACTCCGCTTACGGTCCCACCCGAAATCCCTGGAATCCTGAGACCGTTCCTGGCGGCAGTTCGGGAGGGTCTGCGGCCGCTGTCGCTGCCGGCTCGGCACTGGGATCGCTTGGCTCGGATACCGGAGGATCGATCCGACAGCCTGCGTCATTCTGCGGAGTTGTAGGCGTGAAACCCACCTACGGACTGGTCTCGAGATACGGACTGATCGCGTTCGCATCTTCGCTCGATCAGATCGGACCCTTTACCCGAACCGTCGAAGATGCAGCATTGATGCTCGGTGTCATCTCGGGCCATGACCCGATGGACTCGACGAGTTATCAGGGCGCAACACCCGATGTCGGCTCCGGTCTCGATGCCGGGGTTCAGGGTCTTCGTGTTGGTTTGATTTCCGAGATGCTCGGCGGTGAGGGGTATGACCCATCGGTGATTGCTGCAACCCGCGATATCGTTGCAAAGCTAGAAGCCGCCGGGGCTTCGGTGACAGAAATCTCGATGCCGAGTGTGGACTACGCATTGTCGGCTTACTACCTGATTGCCCCCGCCGAATGTTCGGCCAACCTGGCCCGTTTTGATGGTGTTCGGTATGGCTTGCGAATCAGCGGGACGACCACCGAAGAGATGATGGCAAAGACGCGCGGTGACGGTTTTGGGCCGGAGGTAAAGCGTCGCATTCTGCTGGGAACGTACGCTTTGTCAGCCGGCTACTACGACGCCTACTACGCCCAGGCCCAGCGAGTGCGCACGATGGTGATCGAAGATTTCAATCGTGCATACGAGACGGTAGACGTGCTGATGTCACCGACGGCCCCGACAACGGCGTTTCGGATGGGCCAAAAGGCCTCGGATCCGCTTGCCATGTACCTGTCTGACATCTGCACCATTCCGTCGAACCTGAGTGGGCATCCGGGCATGTCGGTTCCGGTGGGTTTGGATGCCTCGGGCCTGCCGATCGGTGTGCAAATCCTCGCTCCCGCCCTCGGCGAGCCCGTGATGTTTCGCGTAGCCGCCGAAGTCGAGCGCCATGCGGCGTTCGCCGATCGTGCAAGGCTGGCCACCAGCGTGGTTCCGCGATGACCTACGAGGCTGTCATTGGAATCGAAACACACGTCGAGCTCTCGACCGCCTCGAAGATGTTTTGTGCATGTCCGGTTGACACCGCGTCCGATCCGAATACGAACGTGTGTCCTGTCTGTCTTGGTTTGCCTGGCGCGTTACCGGTCTTGAACGAGAAAGCGGTGGAGTGGGCAATGAGAATTGGCCACGGGCTCAATTGCGACATCGCACCGCACTCGGTGATGTCCCGCAAGAACTACTTCTACCCCGATATGCCAAAGAACTATCAGATCTCCCAATTCGATCTCCCGCTGTGCGTGAACGGTCATCTCGATATCGAGACCGATGCCGGCGTTCGCAGAATCGGTGTCACCAGAGTCCACATGGAAGAAGACACCGGCAAGAGCAGTCATGTGGGAGGTGACAGTGGTCGCCTTCAAGATGCGATGTACTCTCTGATCGATTTCAACCGGGCAGGAACTCCGTTGATGGAGATTGTTTCCGAACCCGATATACGTACACCGACCGAAGCCCGGGTTTTTGTGTCCGAACTACGTGAGATCGTGCTCGCTCTTGGCGTGTCCGACGCCAAGCTCGAAGACGGCAGCATGCGATTCGATGGCAACATCTCAATGCGTCCGGAAGGTACCGCAGACTTTGGGACCAAGGTCGAAATCAAAAATATGAACTCCATGCGATCGCTACAACAGGCCCTCGAATACGAGATCAAGCGGCAATCGGAGGTTCTGGCCGGTGGAGGTGAGGTCACGCAGGAGACCAGGCATTGGAACGAGGGAGCAGGCAAGACCGAAAGTATGAGATCTAAGGAAGAAGCCTTCGACTATCGCTACTTCCCGGAGCCCGACCTGGTGCCAATGGCTGTGGACGCCGCATGGAATCAACGGGTGCAGTCAGAGCTTCCCGAACTTCCCTCCCAGGCTCGATCGCGATATGAAGACCTTGGCCTTGACGCAGATACAGCATCGCTGATGGCGCGCGGTGAGACGGGAGCCTTGTTTGCGGCGGCGGTCGATGCGGGAGCTGATCCGAAAGCAGCGGCCAATTGGCTCACGGGCGAAGTCATGGCATGGACGAGGAAGAACGGCGTGGAGATTTCGGATACGCCGCTCACAGGCGCTTCCCTCGCAAGATTGTCTTCGATGCAAGCTGAGGGCATGCTTTCTGCTTCGGCTGCCAAAGAGGTTCTCGGCGGTGTGCTGGCGGGCGAAGGATCGCCTGACGAGGTCGCCACGTCTCGCGATCTCCTTCAGGTATCCGATGTCAGAGCCCTGCAAGACATCGTGGACAAGGTTCTTTCAGAAAACCAGGAAGCCGCCGCCAAATTGGCCGAGGGTGACGAGAAAGTGCTCGGCTTTCTCGTGGGCCAGGTGATGAAAGCTTCAGGTGGCAAAGCCGACCCAAAGCTTGCACGTGAGCTGCTGGCGCGATGACGGAGAACCTTCGAAAAACCGAAGCCGAGGAACGGGCGGGTTCGATCGCTCATGTTGCCTATGACTTGAGTCTCGAACTCTCAAAGGGCGCAGCAACCTACGTCGGAGATACCACGATCCGTTTCACGTATACCGGTACGACTGGTGCCTTCCTCGATTTCACGGGCGGCGATATCGAGCGTATGTCCGTCAATGGTGGAGATGTCACACCCAACAGGGCTGACGATCGTCTCCTCCTCGAGCACACGCAACTTGGCCCAACCAATGAGGTTCGCGTTCAATACGAGAACCGCTACGACCACACGGGTGAGGGTTTTCACCAGTTCTTTGATCCCGAAGACGACGGTGAGTATCTCTACACGCAGTTTGAGCCATACGCGGCTCATCGTCTGTTTCCTTGCTTCGATCAGCCGGATCTCAAAGCGACGTTTGAGGTCGATATCGTCGCACCGGAAGACTGGGAGGTGACGACGGCTTCTCGCGTCATCGACACAGAGAAACTGGCCGATGGTCGCGTGCGGCGCATTTACGAGAAAACAGTGCCGTTCAGTCCCTATTTGCAATCAGTGGTTGCCGGTCCGTATGTCAAGGTCGAGGCCGAGCACAACGGTGTACCAATGGCGATGTACTGCAGAGCCTCGCTCATTCAATTCCTCGATGCCGACGAATTGTTCGGTTACACGAAAGCCGGCATGGATTTCTTCTCCGACTTTTTTGACACGCCATACCCATTCACGAAGTATGACCAGATCTTCGTTCCAGAATTCAACTGGGGGGGTATGGAGAACGTCGGCAACGTTGTCTATGCCGACAGTTATCTATTCCGCGATCCACCGACGGAGAACCAGCGACTGAGCCGAGCCGAAGTGTTCTTTCATGAACTCGCTCACATGTGGTTCGGAGATCTCGTCACGATGACATGGTGGGACGATCTCTGGCTGAACGAGAGTTTTGCCAGCTACATGGCCTACCTGGCGGTCGACCAGGCAAGTCCGTTCGATGGCGCCTGGCAGGATTTTCACGCCGACATGAAGCTGTGGGCCTACCAGCAGGATCAGCTGCCCACCACCCACAAGATCGCTGACGATGTCGATTCGACCGAGGACGCCTTTCTGAACTTCGACGGCATCACGTACGGAAAGGGAGCGTCTGCTCTCAAACAGCTGGTCGCAACGGTTGGCGAAGATGCGTTCCAGGCCGGAATGCGGGCTTATTTCCGAGACTTCTCATTCAAGAACGCCCGCCTTTCGGACTTCCTTGCGGCCGTGTCGCTGGGGAGTGGGGTCGATCTCGCCCCATGGTCTGCTGCATGGCTCGAAACTCCAGGCGTCAACACACTGGCGATGGTGGGAGGCACAGATGGCTGGCGGCTCGAGCAGAGCGCTGCGGAGGAGTACCCAACGCTTCGACCCCACACAGTCCGAATCGGGTTCACGACCGAAGCCGACGGCGTACTTTCTACCGTGGCGGTACCCGCGATCATCGATTCGGAGTCCATTGGGATCGAAGCACCGGTCAACGATCCTGTATTCGTGTTCCCCAACTACGACGATCTCGGCTACGCCAAGGTGCACCTCGACGAAGCGTCGCTGCACTTTGCCACGTCAAGAGTCAACGACATCGACGATCCGCTGCTGAGGCAGATGACATGGGCAACTCTCTGGGAAATGGTGCGGGATCAGGAGTTCTCGTCTGCTGCCTACCTCAGCATGGTCAACGAAAAGGGCCCAACCGAGACCAACATTCATTCGATTCGGCTGATGACAAACACTGCTTCGACCGCGACCAGTCGTTTTACACCGGAAGCCGACATCACAGTCGCTGAGACGAGTTTTGTGGCAGCCGGCCTGAAAGCTCTCGAGGTTGCGCCGCGGGGCGATGATCGTGTCCTGTGGCTTCGAGCCATGATTGCGAATGCATCGTCGCCTGCAGACCTTGGAACGATGGCTGAGATACTCGACGGGACGTACGGCGCCGACGTGGCAGTCGATCAAAATATGCGCTGGAACCTGGCGACGCGGTGGTCGGCGTTTGGCCTTCAAGGTTGGGAAGATCGGGCTCGCCTGGAGCTCGAGCGTGATCATTCCGATCGTGGGCTGCGCAATATGGTGTCGATCGAGGTTGCCCAGCCAAACGTAGATGCAAAATCGCGTGCATGGAAAAAGATTCATGGAGACGGATACGGTTCGCTCTACATGGACCTCGCAGCGATGCGTGGCTTCAACTGGCGACATCAGCGAGAGCTGCTTGAACCCTATGTTGAAATGTTTTTCGAAGGCTTGCCATCGGTGTTTGCACAGCATGGTCACGAATATGCGGATCGCTATTTCGATGTGTTTTTCCCCTGGTATCGAATCGATGACGAGGTGAGGAATCGGATTGCGACCATGTTGTCGACCATCAAGGGCCCGCCGATGCTGGTGAGACAGCTACGCGAAGCTGCCGATCAACTCGAGCGTGCCATGAGATGTCGTGCGGTTGCGCAGGCCGGCTAGCCATTCTCTCGTTGAAACTCGTGCATGAAGGCGACGAGAGCCTCCACCCCTTCCATGGGCATCGCGTTGTAGAGGCTGGCGCGGACACCTCCCACGCTGCGATGGCCTTTGAGATTGACGAGATCGTTCTTCTCTGCCTGAGCGACGAATCGGGTTTCCATTTCTGCGTTTGACAGATTGAACACGACATTGGTCAAAGAGCGATCCCGTCGCGCCACGGGACTGGTGTAAAACCCACCGCTGGCCTCGATGGTGTCATAGATGCGTGCCGCTCGCTGTTTGGTGCGCATTTCCATTTCTGGGAGGCCACCCTCATCTTCGATCCACTTGAGCATTTTGCCGGTCATCCAAATGGTGAACACCGGCGGCGTGTTGAAGAGAGATCGATTGTCTGCGTGGATGTCATATCGCAGATAGGTTCCGAGATTTCGGCTGGTGTTCTCGAGCGTGGAGGTGCGAATGAACACAACCGCCATGCCGGCCGGACCCAGGTTTTTCTGGACGCCCCCATAGACGAGGTCAAACCGGTCCCACGGGATCGGACGAGACATGTAGTCCGAAGACATGTCTCCGATCATCGGAACCTCGACCTCAGGCCACTCGACCATCCGAACCCCTCCGATGGTCTCATTCGATGTGACATGTAGATAGCGAGTACCTGGTCTGATCTCGACCTCTCCCTGGTTTGGCATCCGCGATGGCGACTCCTGATCCCCATTCCATGCGGCATAGGCCTCCCCGTACATCCGGGCGTCGGCAAGAGCCTTCGAACCCCACGAACCGGCGTCTACGTAGGCGCCCGCTTCGCCTTGCAAGAAGTTCATAGGAACCATCGAGAATTGAAGCATGGCCCCACCCTGGATGAATAACACCTCGAAGTCGTCCGGGACGCCGAAAACGCTTTTGCTTCTCGCTCTGGCCGCCTCGTGGATTTCCTCGTAGAGCGGCGACCGATGACTCATTTCGAGAAGCGACATTCCGGAGCCGTTGAGTTCGACGAACTCTGATTGAGCTTCGAGCAAGATTGCCTCGGGGAGCACACATGGACCGGCGCAGAAATTATGAACTCTCATGCTTGCTCCTTGTTTTGGTGTACGAAGCGTAGGGCTCGTTTCACGTCACTTCATACAGCACGTTGTCGGTTTCGAGGCTGTCGATCACACGAATGACCGCGTCTGAGACCGCTTGTTGGGCTTCGGCGGTCGA
>JABDOU010000140.1 GCA_013043085.1 Acidimicrobiia bacterium | reverse complement strand
CCATGCCGTAGTCGAACGAGAAATTGTGTTCCGGGTAGAAGTCGGCTGACGGTTCTGCATGAGCATTGACACCGGCCTTCGGAATCGGGTTTGCATATGTCGATCGGAAGGGTTGTCCTTTGTCGGTATCCATTTCGTGGTTTCCAACGCCTGCGTAATCGACGTGGCCACTCATCCACTCGACTGCCGCCGGCGACGCCGCCGGGTCAAAGCGGGCGTCGAAGTCATGGTGCGTCCCATGGTCGTAGGCGTTGTCACCGAGCAGGACGGCGAAATCTGCATCGGAACGGTTGATCTGGGCTACCACGTCATCGAAATCGCCGGCGTGATCCGGATCGAGTGAATCGCCGTACGCTGCGAAGGTGAATGGCGATGTGTCAGCGGGGTCCAGTCGAGTCCTGAAAGAAGATTGGAACGTCTGGCCGGGGGCATCGATCCGATATTCGTACGTGTTGTCGTACGACAGTTGATCGATGGTCACGGAGAAGTTGAATCGGCCTGAAGCGACGTCCTCGCTTTCGATATCCGGTATTGCGGTCCAGAGCAGATCGCCGGACTCGCGGTAGTAGGCGTCGAATTGGTTCACGTCCCGATTCGAGCTCTGCCACATCACCCGTATCTGGTCGGTCTCAGCGCCCGGATAGCCGAACAGGGGAGCGTTCCCGAGCTGAAGGTACGGTTCTCGGATGAGGTCGTCGGCCGAGGCCGCGGTTGGCGCAAGTGCGAGAAGCAACGCCAGCGTTGGAAGCAGAATCTTCTTCACAAGCTTTCCCCGGTCCCCCTGAGAATGTATGTCACTCTGAGTGGTCAGATTATTCGAAAGCTCGCAGGATTGCGAAGCCAGCTAGCTGTGAGCAACAGCCTGATCGGCCATTTCTGCCACGCCGCCGTCGACGACGACAACCGGTTGATAGCCGCTGTCCAGGAGAAGCGAACTGGCGATTGATGCTCTGTTACCGGTCCGACATACGACCAGTACCCGTTCATTTCGAGAAATTGCCTCAGGTACGCCATGTGCAAACAGATCGGGGAGGTATCGCCAGACAGATCCATCGAGATGTTGGGTCTTCCACTCAATCGGATCTCGCACATCGAGCGTCTGAAGCTCTAGATCGCGCGCCTTTTCGGGTGTAACAACCTCGTAGCTTCTCAGCTCGTCCGGATACCCGGATAACTCGGTTACGACGGCGACGACTCGATCGAATCCGATCCTCGAGAGATCGTCGATAGCCATGTCGACATCTTGATCCTGATCGGCAACCAGAACCAGCTCGGCGTTGAAGGGAAGCAGCCAGCCCGTCCAAACGGCAAAATCTTTGCCGTGCTCAATCCCGATCGATCCGGGAATGTGGCCGCCGGCGAACGCTCTTCGATCTCGAATGTCGACAATGTGCGCTTCCGGAAATCTTCCGAGCTGGTCAGCCGAAATAGCCTGCGGCTTCGAATCTGGCGGAGGCGGATATCCGTAGAGGTTCGCCGGACCCATTTCTGCGTAGTAGCGCGGATACGGAACCAGCCCTCCTAGCTGTGATTTCACGAACGTGTCTTCGTCCGGAAAGAGGAGAACCGGATTGTTCTTCTTCTCTTCCCCAATGGTGGAGGTGTCCCGTGCCGCCTTCGTCGCCGTGCAAAATGAGCCTGCGCCGTGCGTGGGATAGAGGCCGACGTCGTCGGGGAGTTCCGCCAGGCGCATCACGGATCCGTATTGCAGGCGAGCGAGAGTATCAGCTCGCTCCTCACCCAGAAGATCCGGCCGCCCGGCGGAGCCGACAAGCAGCGAGCCGCCGGAGAAGACGAATACCGGTCGGTCTTCGAGCATGATCAGATAAGAAGTGTGCTCGGGTGTGTGCCCCGGCGTGTGCAGAGGTTGGATTGTCATCCCGTCGCCGTGTTCCAGCTCTTCGAGGTGGAAGGCAGGCGTATGTCGATACGCCGGGGCGGCGGCTGCCGGCAGGACGAGCTCGGCCCCGGTCTTCTTCGCGAGGTCCCTGGCCCCCGAGACGTAATCGTTGTGCAGATGAGTTTCGAGAATGAACCGGGGGGTTACATCGGCCAGCTCGACAAGGATGCGTTCAATGTCGCGTTGGGGATCGACGATCACGGCCTGACCCTTGTAGGTCAGAACGTAGGTGCTGTCTCCCAGCCCATCGGTGCGGATTGTCGTGATGTCCACGGTTCGATTCTACGACAGCCTTGACCAACATATGCATGGACCCGCATATGTTGGCACGCACGTTTGGCGGAGAGGGAGGGATTTGAACCCTCGAGGAGGCTTATTAACCCCCTACTCGCTTAGCAGGCGAGCGCCTTCGACCGCTCGGCCACCTCTCCAGGAGGCCAAAGCGTACCAGTCGGGCGAGCACCGGCAATTGCTCTCTGTCGGAGGTCAGCTGCGGGTCTACAATCCGGGACCGCGTATGCACCCTCGGAGGGGTCGCATAGTCCGGTCTAGTGCGCGGCACTCGAAATGCCGTGAGCCGTGTGAACGGTTCCGTGGGTTCGAATCCCACCCCCTCCGCGTATCCACTCATGTCGTTGGGATTCGAACCCACGGGATGCTTGTGTGCGCTCGCCTTTGGCT
>JABDOU010000135.1 GCA_013043085.1 Acidimicrobiia bacterium | reverse complement strand
GGTAGCTTCCACGGACCTGGCTCGAATCCCATGGTTTCACGGAAGTACTCGGCGACCCGCGAACCGGCGACGACCGAGGCAACATCGTCGAGGTGGCGCGCCAGTACGATCGGATCACCGCTCCCCCACCCGATACCACCCGCTGCCTCGAACTTCTTGAGCACTTCGGCCCTCTCTGTGCGCGCCTGACGCAGTTTCGTCTCTGTCTGTTTGGCCCTGTCGGCGAGTGCTGCATGCGACCTTTCAGCTTCATCCCTGGCCCGTTCCAGGGACTTGATCTTGTCCTCGAGTCGAGACGCATTGATGGGTCGTTGCGGCTCCTTCTTTGGACGTTTCGAATTCCGTCGAGCCTTCGACAGTTCCTGGCGAAGTTCACCTACCCTCCGTTTTCCCTCCGCAGCTTCTTTCTCGGCCTGGGCCAGGCGGCCGGTCAGATCCTCGACCTCGGCCTGAGCCGACATCGCTTCGTGGCGAGCGACGACTTTTCCCAACAGAAACTGCCAGTTCTCGGGTCGGATCAAATACAAGGCAGAAGCACCAACAGAACCGGAAGCCGCCAAATCGGCACCCTTCCACTGCTCGAGCGCCTCTGACCGAAGTTGCGAGTCGTCGTCCAGGGCCTGCGATAGCGATCGCGCCAGCGGGGGCGGAAGCGAACCACCCGAATAGGCGACCACCTTCCTCAGCTTGTTGGGGACATCGTCCTCATCCATGTCACGGAGTGCAGCTCGACCGGCCTCGAGCGCAGGAATCAAGAGTTCGGCGGGAATGTGCTCGTACATGGACAGACCAAATTAGCCGGGGTTCGGACCCAACGGAGCCGCCGACCAGCCGGTCGTATACTGGAATTCGCCGCAGAAGCGCATGCCGGCGCGACCGGTGCACGTGCAACACGCGGTGGGTGTCCCGGCGTTTCCTTACGGTTTTGGTTTCTATTTGGCACCGCATCCAATAAGTTGAAGCCGATACGCTGAACACCGCAGCAACAACCCGGCCACATACCGGGCATCAGGACGACAAGCAGGTCAACACGTGGAACGAATAAGCATTTCCCAGGCGCTCATCAAGGCTCTCGAATTCGAGGGCGTGGAAGTCATGTTCGGACACCCGGGCGGAGCCATTCTCCCGGCCTATGACCCGCTATACGACAGCAAGATCAGACACGTCCTGGCACGCCATGAGCAAGGAGCCGGTCACATGGCGGAGGGTTACGCCCAGGCGACGGGCCGCGTAGGCGTCTGCATCGCCACAAGCGGACCAGGAGCGACCAATCTCGTGACCTCGCTCGCAAACGCGTATATGGATTCAATTCCCATCCTCGCGATAACCGGCCAGGTGCCGACAACTGCCATCGGCAACGATGCTTTCCAGGAAGCCCACACCTGGGGTATCACGATGCCAACGACCAAACACAATTATCTGGTGACCGATGCGGCTGAAATTCCGGACGTCATTCACGAAGCCTTCCATCTCGCCTCGACGGGACGGCCCGGTCCCGTGTTGGTGGACCTCCCGAAGGACATTCTGAACACCGAGGTTGTCTGGCACGACCCCACCGGAATTGTTGACCTCCCTGGCTACAAACCAACTACCACGGGCCATCCTCTTCAGGTCAAGAGCGCCATCGAGTTGATCCAGCAATCGCAGCGACCCGTGCTGTATGCGGGCGGCGGGATCATTGCTTCGGGAGCTCACGCCGAACTGCTGACCTTCGCCGAGAGGGCAAACCTCCCTGTTGTGACAACGTTGATGGCCCGGGGTGCCTTCCCTGACACCCATGCCCTTCATCTCGGGATGCCAGGGATGCACGGTTTCTACTCAGCAATCACGGCGATGCAGAAATCAGACCTCCTCATAGCGATCGGCGCCCGATTCGATGACAGGGTGACCGGAGATCCGTCTCATTTCGCAACGGGCGCCAAAATCATTCACGTCGATATCGATCCGGCCGAAATCGGGAAGATTCGAAAGGCAGATGTGCCCATCGTCGGTGACGCCCGGACCGTGCTGCGTCAACTCGATGAACGGCTTGCCAAGGTGCTCGGAACCGGAACGGCCCCGACCAGAACTGAGTGGATGGAGACCTTGTCAGGGTGGAAATCGGCTCACCCGATCTCGTCGTACGAGCAGGAGCCGGGAGGTCTCCTCAAGCCTCAGTATGTCATCGAGGAGCTCTTCAAGACGACCGGCGGCGACGCAATCGTGGTTGCGGGAGTCGGCCAGCATCAGATGTGGGCAGCTCAACTCTGGAAGTACACCAAGCCTCGCACGTGGATCAACTCGGGAGGAGCAGGCACAATGGGGTTTGCGGTGCCTGCCGCCATCGGCGCCAAGATGGGAATGCCCGACGAGAATGTCTGGGCGATCGACGGTGACGGCTGCTTCCAGATGACGATGCAGGAGATGATCTGCGCCTCGACGGAAGGTATTCCGGTCAAAGTACTCATCATCAACAATCACAATCTTGGCATGGTCCGCCAGTGGCAGCGGATCTTCTATAACGAACGATTCTCGGCATCCGAATTGACCGACCATACGCCCGACTACGTCAAATTGGCCGAGGCGATGGGTTGTGCCGGGTTTCGAGCCGAAACGGCTGAAGAGGTTGCCCCGGTCCTGGAGAAGGCCAATTCCATCAACGATCGGCCAGTGATCGTCGAAGCACGGGTCGATCCCGACGAGATGGTATTTCCGATGGTCCCGGCAGGCGGATCAAACGATATTGTGATCTTGAGCAAAGACGATTTGTCGTGAGCAACCTCCACCTCATTACGGTCCTTGTCGAGGACAAGCCCGGCGTGCTGGCAAGGGTCGCAACGATGTTTGCTCGCCGCGGTTTCAATATCCATTCGCTGGCTGTGGGGCCAGCTGAAGAACTAGAGCTGTCGCGCATGACGATCGTCGTCGATGCACCGGACGTCGAACAGGTGATCAAGCAACTTCAGAAGCTCATCAACACCCTCAAAGTCGTCGAGCTCTCGGGAACGGATGCCATCGAGCGAGAGGTCATGCTCATCAGGGTCAACGCCGACACCGAACAGCGCAGTTCGGTGCTCGACGCCGCGGCAGTATTCAAGGCCAAGCCGGTCGACGTCGGGGCAACAACGATCACCTTCGAGGTCGTCGGCGACCCGCAGAAGCTGGCAGATTTCCTCGAGTTGATGCGGCCCTATGGCGTCGTCTCGCTTGTCAAGTCCGGTCGTATCGCGTTGGCCAGGGAACCAAAAGCTCGTAATCTGCGGGCTATCGGGTAAGTACCCATTTCCCTGCGAACTGAGGACCTGCATGCCAACCATTTCATATGACGCCGACGTAAACACCGATCTCATCAAGAACAAGCGCGTAGCCGTGATCGGGTATGGCAGTCAGGGCCACGCTCACGCGTCGAACCTCAAGGACTCCGGAGTTGACGTCGTCGTCGGTCTGCGTGAAGGTTCCGCCCGGATACAGCGAGCAGAGGCCGACGGGCACAAAGTGATGGCTCCCGCCGACGCAGTGCACCATGCCGACGTCGTGATGATCTTGCTTCCCGATCAGCATCAGGCCAGGTTCTACGACGAAGTCATCGCCGGGAACCTCGAGCCGGGAGATCTTCTTTTGTTTGCGCATGGGTTCTCCATTCACTTCGGCTACATCACCCCTCCCGAGAGCGTCAACGTCGCGATGGTGGCGCCCAAAGGTCCCGGACACCTCGTCCGCCGAACCTATCAAGAATCGAGCGGCGTTCCGGCTCTGGTCGCTGTCGAACAGGATCCCTCAGGCGATACGCTCGACCTCGCTCTTTCCTACGCCTCGTCCATCGGTGCCGGCCGCGCAGGCATCATCGAAACCTCTTTCAAGGAGGAAACCGAGACCGATCTCTTCGGCGAACAGGTGGTGCTGTGTGGCGGACTATCCGAACTCGTGAAAGCCGGCTTCGATACCCTGACGGAGGCCGGATATGCACCTGAGATGGCTTACTTTGAGTGCCTGCACGAGCTCAAGCTCATTGTTGATCTCATGTACGAAGGCGGGCTGTCGTGGATGCGACATTCCATCTCCGATACCGCGGAGTTCGGTGATTATCACACCGGTCGCAAGATCGTCACCGACGAGACGCGCAACACTATGAAATCGGTTCTCGAGGAAATCCAGTCCGGTGAGTTCGCCCGTCAATGGATGGAGGAGCATCGTGCTGGTGAGAGTTCGTTTCGCGAGAGACGCCAGAGTGAGCTCGACCTACCAATCGAAGAAGTGGGTTCCCAGCTGCGCGACCTGATGCCGTTCTTGAATGCGAAGCACCCTTCCGACGACGTTTGACACCTGGAGGCTGCCGTGAACGCCGGCATTGTTTTGCTCCCCGGAGATGGGATCGGACCTGAGGTCATAGACGAGGCCGAACGGGTCCTCATGACTGTCGCGGATCGGTTTGGCCATTCCTTCACACTCACCCGCTATCCGATCGGCGGAATCGCCATAGATTCGTTCGGTACCGCCCTGCCCGAAGAAACCCTCGGAGCATGTGCGGCCTCAGACGCGGTTTTGCTGGGAGCGGTTGGCGGCCCGAAATGGGATGACCCGAGCGCAGCCGTTCGGCCGGAACAGGGTCTGCTTCGTATCCGGCGCGAGATGGGCCTATTCGCAAATCTGCGTCCGATCACCGTCTTTCCTCAGCTCGCCGGCGCATCGCCTCTTCGACCCGAGATCATGACCGGAGTCGACATTCTCTTTGTCCGCGAATTGACCGGAGGCATCTATTTCGGTGAGCAGAGGCATGCCCCCGATCCGAGCGGGGAAATCGCACATTCCACGATGACGTATACGACCGGCGAGATTAAGCGCATCGTGCGGGTCGCAGCCGAGGCCGCGCGGACGCGTCGCAAGCATGTGACCTCCGTAGACAAGGCAAACGTTCTCGAGGTCTCACGCCTATGGCGACGGACCGCAGGTGCATTGATGGGCTCTGAGTATCCCGATCTGGACTACAACGTCGTTCTCGTCGATGCCATGGCGATGCATCTCATCTCGCGACCCGCCGCCTTCGATGTCGTCGTGACCGGGAACCTCTTCGGCGATATTCTCACCGATCTGGGATCAATGATGACCGGATCGCTTGGTATGTTGCCGTCGGCTTCTCTCGGCAACGGCGGCCCCGGACTTTTTGAGCCGATCCATGGATCCGCTCCCGACATCGCCGGACAAGACAGGGCAAATCCTCTCGCTACGATCCTGGCGGCTGCCATGCTGTTGCGCCACGGTCTCGACTTGCCGAATGAGGCATCGGCGATCGAAACGGCGGTTTCACGTGTGCTCGACGCCGGAATCAGAACCGCTGACATCGCGACCGACGGTGAGAAACCCGTCGTTGGCACCAACGCTATGGCTTCGGCTGTGATCGGTGAGATCTGAGAACTTGGGAACGTGATGTCACAGGTGGTCGTCACGATCGATATGCACCACCCTTTGCGGGAACGGAATCTCGATCCCTTCGCGATCAAGGGCAGCTTTCACGGCCTTTGCGACACCGTCTCGAACTCGCCATTCATCTGAGATAGCCGGTTGGTGCCAAAACCGGATAGCGATGTCGATGCTGGAGTCACCAAAGGCATGCGCAAAAGCCTCCGGAGCCGGTTCTGAGCTCACCCCGTCAACCGTCGCTACCGCATCCACGAGCGTGCTTGTGGCCAACTCCAGATCGGCGTCATACCCGACCCCGATGTCGAGCGTGGTGCGACGATTCCCGAGCAGTGTGTGGTTGACGATCGGCTCCTTCCACACCATCGCATTGGGGATGAAAACCCGCTCGCCTGCGAATGTGCGAAGGTCGATCGTGCGAAGATTGATGTCCTCGACCACACCACTGAAACCGACGGTGGTCACCTGGTCGCCCGATTCGAACGGTTTTCGGATCGACATCAAGATTCCCGCTATGAAGTTCTCGAGAATGTCTTGAAACGCGAACGCCAACGCCAGGCCCAGAAGACCAAAGATGCCGAGCAATGGCGCAATGGACACGCCAATGCGGTTCAGTGCATATACGAACCCAATCGAAAACACGACGAAGGCGGTGAGCCGACCGAGCAAGGTTCCGACGTAGGGATTCGAAGCGTTCCTCAACAAGCGTTGCACAACTCGTCGCGTGCCAAGCGCGAGGATGAACGCCGTGCCCAGAATCGCGCCCGACCACAGCCAATCTTCGAGCGTCAGCTGCGAAAGTTGGGAGATCGTGCCACCGGTCGTGTCACCCGACTCGGTCTCGGTGGCCAAAAGCTGTCTCAAACGGGTCTCCGATCTTCGGTCAGCGGTTGTCGTGAATCTAAGTGGTCCTAGACGTTGGCCAGAAAGAGGACCGGCCCGGTAGGCAAAGGAGAACCGCCGGCCGGTTCGACCGTAACCCCGAATGCGGTTCCCGGTTGAGGTACTGCCGTCAGTTCTACCGAAACCGATCCGGAATCATCAGGCTTGAAAAGTCCAGCTGATACGGGACCCTCATCGCCGATGAGCCACATCTGGTAAGTCGCATCGCCACCGAGCGGCTCGAGTCCGGTCGCCACCAGTACGGCACCGGCTTCGTCTGCAGAATACGTGAGAGACATTTGCTTCTGATCCGCAGGTCCGAGTGTTGGATCAACGGCAAGCACTACTGCATCTCTTGCCCCCGTGATCTGGTCGATCCGGTCCTGAAAAAGCTGCGGGAGAACACCGACTCCAACGACCAAAGCAAGGACAGCAGCCGCTGCGAAGGAAACCCGGCGCATCCTCGGTGTCCATTCTCGCTTCGCCGTCATGGAAACCACGTTGGATGCTCGCGGTGCATCTACGCCAGATTCGCGGGCGACTGGCTCGGTCCAGGCAGCGTCATCTACCGCAGCCATGACGTTTTGGCGAAGCGTTTGAGGAGGAGCCTCACTTTGTCCGAAAAAAAGCGCCTCTACCCCACCGGTCAGGGCTTCAATCTCAGCCGTACACGCAGAGCATTCAGGGAGGTGGTTCTCAAACGCATGCTGCTCGATGTCGGAGAGATTTCCAAGGAGATAATCGGTTACGAGCTCGTGCAGTTCGTTCATTTCGGCTGTCCAAGAGAATGTTCGAGGCTCATCAGACCATCGCGGATGCGAGATTTGATGGTCCCGAGGGGAACCCCCAGGAGCTTCGAAATCTCTGCGTGAGTTTTGTGCTCGTAGAACGCCAGTTGGACTGCTTCACGCTGTAGTTCGGTGAGGCCTCCAAGGAGTCGGACAACCTCTTGTTCCTGGGATCGATCTATAACTGTGTCGGAAACGACGTCCGTGTCCGGATTGTGCGAAGACGCGCCGACCGTTTCAATCCGATCGCGAGCGGACTGTTCGCTCCGCACCCGGTCGATCGCCCGGCGGCGGGTCATGATCATGATCCAGGTCGCCGCCGTGCCGCGGTTTCGGTCCCACCTGTCAGCTTTGGTCCAAATCTCTAGCAGTACGTCGTGGGCGATCTCCTCTGCCATGGAGTAGTCGCGCACGATGCTGCGGGCGGTTCCGAATACTGCACCCGAAATGGCGTCATAGAGATCGGCGAAGGCATCCCGATCACCGTGTGCAGTTCGTTGCAGGAGCCCGTCCAGGTCGGGTTTCACATTTGCGGCAATGACTGCGCCTCCCTGGAGTGCATAGGTCAGGACCATCAGGCCGTTGAGAATCGAGGATACCCCGATCGGGGTCTGAAACCAGCGGAGTGAGACCGGGGGTACGAAGGCGAGCGTCATCAGCTCGTGCTCTCGACCAGAACCGTTGCGCGCATGTGCGGGTGGATACCACAAAAGTAGTCATACATCCCCGGTTCCTCGAAGGAAACCGAAGCGGTGGATCCGACGTCCGGCAGGGTCACGTCAAAGTCGGATGCCGGGTTCTCGGGCGTGCCTGAAGTGACCGTGTGATCAATACGGTCGGCATTGATCCATGTCACGGACTCTCCGGCCTTGATGGTGAACTCGGTTGGGGTGAATTGGAACATTCGAACCGTGACGTCAGCCGAAGACATATCCGCCGATGGTACAGATGCTCCCGGATCGACGTCGATCGTGGTGGTGGTCGAGTCGACAGTGGATGCGGGGGCCGGGATGGTCGTGGAGGTGGTGGTGACCTGGGCAGTACCAGACCGGCATGCGGCGAGTACCAGCATGAGCAGCAGTCCGATGGTGAGAATGATGGAGCGTTTCATGATGTTTCTTTCCTGGGTTCAACGGGCGGCGTGTAGATGAAAGTTGATTGTGGTGGGAAGGTGGATGTGGTTCTGATTGCCAAGGTACCGAGTGAGGTGGGGCGGTCGGAGGAGACGCCCCACCTCGCTCGGTTGGATTGACGAAATCAGCCTTCGAGGCCGAATTGCTCAGCGATGCCGCCGGCGAGGGTGGCAGCAGTATTAGGCATGACGTTGGCCGCGACTTTCAGTTTGTCGAACGCGTCGGCGTCTCCGTCAACGACAGCGTCAATGGCTGCGAACACAGTCATGACGTGTGGCTGCAACTCTTCGACGACGGCTTCCTTCGGAAGGTTCGGGTTGGCCGACTCGATGAAAGCACCGAAATCTTCCCGATACTCAATGAGTCCTTCTTTGGCAGCGTCCTGCCCGGCCTGGTCGCCGGCAGCACGGGCTGTCGTGTAGTCCACGAAGAAGCCGATGTGGGTGCGCCACAACGCCAGGAACGCTTCACCGGCCGGATCGCCATAGACCGAAGCGATCGAAGCCGCCAGATCCTGACTGTTCTGATCCAACGTTCCTGCCGCAGCGTCGAAGAAGTCCGGGGCGGCAACAGCCGAATACACCGCGATACCGGCGAGGTATACGTGCTCCTGCAGTTGGGCCGTCAACAACGATCGGAGATCGGAGGCGGCTGAAGCCGGATCACCGTCAAAGGTTTCTGGCATCTGGGTAGCGATGCCGCCGGCGAGGGTGGCAGCGGTATTAGGCATGACGTTGGCCGCGACTTTCAGTTTGTCGAACGCGTCGGCGTCTCCGTCAACGACAGCGTCAATGGCTGCGAACACAGTCATGACGTGTGGCTGCAACTCTTCGACG
>JABDOU010000075.1 GCA_013043085.1 Acidimicrobiia bacterium | reverse complement strand
GTCTCGCGTTTCGGCAGACTCGACGGCATCGTCGCCAACGCCGGAATTGGTGCCTACGGCGGAATCATGGACCTCACGGACGATCAATTGGCCGACATGATGGACACCAATGTTGCCGGAACGGTCTGGCCGATCCGAGCGGCTGTGCCACGGTTTCTCGAACAAGGTGGAGGCGACATAGTGATCGTTGCCTCGGTCGCTGGATTGCGGGGAGCTGGAGACGAAGCCGTATATGCAGCCACCAAGTTTGCTCAGGTGGGCCTGGCCGGTGGCCTCGATCGAGAGCTGCGCGAAAAGAACATACGGGTGAGCACCCTTTGCCCAGGGGGAACCGCCACCGAGTTCGCAATGGGATCCGGCCGCACCCCCGATATGCCCGGGTTAGACGACATGTTGCGTCCGGAGGATGTGGCGGAAGCGGTGCTCACGGTTCTCAGACAGCCCCTTACGATGCGCACCCTGGTGTGGTCGATGAGGAGCATCAAAGAACAGGACTGATTACCACCTACTTGTCCCTCCGATCGCGGCTCTGACTCGCGGCTCCTACTCGTGAAGGGCCTCTAGCTCGGTCGAGCTCGCCTCGCCCGGCAACTTGCCGATGATGATCATGCCGAGCACGTCGTCTTTGGTGACATCTTCCTTGTTGACGGTGCCCACCAGCTTTCCCTGCAACATGACACTGATACGGTCGGCCAGATCGAAGACATCGTGGATGTCGTGACTGATCAGAAAAATTCCGATACCTTCGGCCTTGAGCTGCTTGATGAGCTCGGTGACCTGGGCGGTTTCAGCAGGACCGAGGGCAGCCGTGGGTTCGTCCATGATCAGGATCCTGGCATTGAAATGCACCGCCCTGGCGATGGCAACCGACTGGCGTTGGCCACCTGAGAGAGAGTTCACAGGCACCTTGAAGTTCTGAAACTTGGGATTCAGACGACCCATGACTTCGCGAGCCGCTGACTCCATCGCCGAATCATCGAGCGTTCGAAATCGGGTCTTCAATTCACGCCCGAGAAACATGTTTGCCGTTGCATCGATGTTCTCCGCAAGTGCCAGCGTCTGATAGATCGTCTCGATCGCGTACTCCTTGGCATCGCGAGGCGTATCGATGGTCACGGGCTCGCCGTTGATGTAGATCTGGCCGGAGTCGCATTTGTGCGCTCCGGAAAGCGTTTTGATCAACGTCGTCTTGCCGGCACCGTTGCCGCCGACGAGCGCCACCACCTCGCCGGGATAGAGGTCGATGGTCACGCCGTCGACCGCGTGCACACCACCGAACGCCACCCGAATGTCGCGCATTTCTACGAGCGGGGTTCCACTCAGATCAGCAGCCATCAGGTCGACCTCCTTCGATAGAACGTATCGATGGCAACGGCGACGACCAGGACCACGCCAACTGCGATGTCCTGCAACGGAGCGTCGACACCGACGAGGACCATGCCCGATTGCAGCGATTGCATCACGAGGGCGCCGAGCACTGCACCCGGAATCGTACCGATACCTCCGGCGAGCGAGGTGCCGCCAATGACCGCAGCGGCAATGACATACAGCTCCGTCAATTGGCCGAGCCCGCTCACCGCCGCGTTGAGTCGAGCTATCTGCACCGCAGCCGCAATACCGACGAGACCCCCCATCAAGGCGAATGTCTTGACGGTTGTCAGTCTGGTTTTGATTCCTCCAAGCTCTGCCGCCTCGGGGTTACCGCCAATGGCGAACACGTAACGACCAAAGCTGATGCGTGTAGAGATAAACGTCATGATGAGCGCCACCAGTATGGCGATCAATACCGGGTTGGCCAGTCCGAGCGGTATATCGACGCCGCCCTCCGGCCATACCTGACCGTCCTCTTCTAGCCGCCTCTGGGCCAGCAGCGGCGGTAGAAAATAGCGATTGAGATATCCGACCGCACCCAGCACGACCCCCACGCCTATGACACCGATGGTCGCATCGGCCCACAGCGGTCGCAAAGCAAACCCATAGCGCTGCCGGGTCCGACGGGAGTTGATCAGCAACAAGACAATGCCGACCGCTGCAATTATGCCAACGACCCAACTGAGGAAGCCGCCGATGGTGCCCCGGGAACCTCCGCCGAGCAACTGAAACGTCGAGTCCATCGGCGCGATGGTCCGTCCACTTGCCATCCACCACGCAACGCCTCGCCATACGAGGAGTCCGCCGAGCGTCACTATGAACGAAGGCACACCAACGTAGGCGATGATCGCTCCCTGAAACGCGCCGAGGGCCGCTCCAAACGCGATTCCGATGATCAGCGCGATGATCCAGGTGAGGGGGTGATCGAATCCGAGCAGGTCGGGCAATATCTCGGCCTGAAGTAACGCCATCAACATACCCACAACGGCAAGCATCGAACCCACCGAGAGGTCGATGTGGCGAGAGACAATGATGAGAACCATGCCGGTGGCCATAATCGCAACGGCTGCGGTCTGCACCGAGAGATTCCACAGGTTGCGAGGTGTCAGGAATGTCCCACCCGACCAGAAGTGAAAGCTGATCCAGATGACTGCGAGCGCACCCAACATTCCGATGAGCCGGGTGTCGACCTCCATAGACCGAAAGGCCGCCACCAGGCCTGGTGTTTTCTCGGCATGCTCGCCGCTGGTCTCGATCGTTTCGGGTCGGGCCGATCCGTCTGTCATTGCATCACCTTAGAACAGCAAAAACGCCGCGTCCCGGAAAAACCGGAACGCGGCGTTCGTTGCCTGCGTATTTCGAACGTCAGCGCGTCAGCAGCCGTCCACGCTCCCGGCTTCTACACCCTGGCACAGCGTCGCTGCGTCAATCCAGTCTGCATCGAGCACCACGCTCAGGTTGTCCTGCGTGATGGGAATCGGGGCGAGCAGAATCGCCGTCATCGTGTTGCCACCTGGTGATTCGAAACTGGTTGTTCCAGAGATGCTGGACAACGGAGTTCCCTTGGCAAGCTCTGCCGCAGCTTCGCCTGCAGCCTTTCCGAGCTCGCGTGCGTCCTTCCAAACCGACACGGCCTGGGTTCCCAAAGCAACCCGGTTGAGAGCAGCGGCATCGCCATCCTGGCCTGAGACGGGCACGATGCCCGCAAGGCCCTGTGCTTCGAGAGCCGCAACAACACCACCGGCCATGCCGTCGTTCGAGGCGACAACGGCGTCGACCTCGTTGTTGTTCTGGGTCAGGAATTGCTCCATGTTGGTCTGAGCAACCGCAGGATCCCAGTTGTCGGTATACGACTCGCCGACGTTGACGATATCGCCCGCGTCGATCGCAGCCTGGAGAATCTCTTGCTGACCACCACGGAGGAAGTCGGCGTTGGCGTCTGCCGCGTTGCCCTTGATGAACACGTAGTTGCCCTCCGGAACCAGCTCAAGGATCTCGCGAGCCTGCATACGTCCGACCTCGACGTTGTCAAAGGTGATGTACAGGGCTCCCGGATTCTCGATCAAACGGTCATACGCAACCACGGGGATTCCCTGGTCGAGAGCGCTCTGCACGGCGGGCAGAACGGCTGTGCCATCTTGAGCGAGGATGATGAGCGCATCCGCGCCTTGCGAAATCAGCTGTTCCACGTCGGCCAGCTGCTGTTCCGCAGACGATCCGGCATCTGTGCTGATATAGCTGGCACCGGCCGCGTCGAGCGCCGCCTTGATGGCCGGCTCATCAGACTTGGCCCAGCGTTCTTCGTTGTAGTTGTTCCACGAGACGCCGACGACGAGATCGCCTTCGGCGCCCGGATCGCCTTCGCCGTCTGTTGACGGAGTGTCGTCGCCGCAGGCTGCGGCCACCAACCCCAGAAGCAGAATGACAAATAGAAGTCGTAAGTGTTTCATGTGTTCCTCCCTAAAGGACACCAATCGGGTGCGTCGAACGTCGACGCCCTATTCCGGGTCGAAACACTACACAAGCCAAACATTGGATACACGAAGGACATCTGTCTGCCGCGCGCCGCTGGCAACTACCGTGGCGAGCGTCCGGCAGGCAAGCAATCAAACACACAGGCAGGATCGTGTCTCATATGCGCATCTCCATCCTCCTTGCAGTGATAATTCTCATCGGGTTTGTGGCCGTAAGGCTCTTCGGGGCATCGACGACTCCGTCTCCTGCTCCCCTGGGCCCCCCCTTGTTCGAGGACGTGACCGCTGCATCCGGCGTCGCACACAGCTACGAGGGTGGTTTCACGTTCTTTGTGGGTGGTGGGGTTGCCGTGTTCGACTGCAACGCAGACAGATTGCCCGATTTCTTCCTCGCTGGTGGGAGCAGCTCATCTGCGTTGTACCGCAACTCAACCGGAGCAGACGGTGCGATCCGCTTCGTCTCATTGCCTTCCCTCGAGCTGACCGGCGTAACCGGCGCATATCCGCTCGATGTGGATAGCGACGGGATTACCGACCTGTCGATTCTCCGCGTTGGAGAAAACATCATGATGCGCGGCCTCGGCAACTGTGAGTTCGAACCTGCCAATGCCCACTGGGGGATCGACAGCGGCGACGATTGGACCGTCGGCTTCAGCGCGACCTGGGAGAACGGAAACAACCTACCGACACTTGCCTTCGGGAACTACCTGGCGCTCGACGAAAACGGCCAGCAATTCGGAGGGTGTGCCGACCACCGGATGCTCCGGCCGACCGGCGTCAACGGAACGTACGCAGACCCGATTGTCATCTCGCCGGGCTATTGCTCGCTATCGATGCTCTTCAGCGACTGGAATCGCAGTAACGCCCGCGATCTCCGGATTAGCAATGATCGCCACTACTACCGCCAGGGCGAAGAGCAATTGCTGAAAGTGATACCGGGCGAGGCTCCGCAGCCGTATACGAGGGAAGAAGGTTGGCAGTTCGTGCAGATCGAAGGCATGGGCATCGCTAGCCATGACGTGACAGGAGATGGCATGCCCGAAATTTTTCTGACCAGCATGGCCGACAACAAGCTCCAACGACTGACGCCCGGGGCCAAGGGACCGAGCTACGGCGACATCGCCTTCGAATCAGGAGTGACCGCCCACCGGCCTCATGCCGGCCCAGAAATCCTTCCCTCCACCGCCTGGCACCCGGAGTTCCAGGATGTGAACAACGATGGGCTGATCGATCTGTTCATCTCCAAGGGCAACGTCGACGCCACCGCAGGATTCGCTATGGAGGATCCAAACAACCTGTTGTTGGGGCAGCCGGACGGCAGGTTCGTCGAAAATGCGGATGTGGCGGGCATCCTCGACTTCGAGAAAAGCCGCGGTGCGGCGCTTGTCGACTTGAATCTCGACGGGAAGCTCGACCTCGTGTACGTGAATCGGGAAGCGCCCGCCCGGGTGTGGCAGAACGCTGGCGACGGTGTTGGTAACTGGCTGGCGATCAATCTCGCGCAGGACGGATCAAATCGCGATGCGATCGGATCGTGGGTTGAGGTTCGCATCGGCGAACGGATTCAATCTCGCGAGCTGACAATCGGCGGCGGCCACGCCGGCGGTCAACTGGGATGGATGCACTTCGGCCTCGGATTCGACGACGGTGCCCGCGTTCGCGTACAGTGGCCTGACGGAGAGCTCGGTGACTGGATCCCGCTCGAAGCCAACCAGTACGCGACGATCGAGCGCGAAAGCAATGAGGCCCTCGTATGGAAACCTGCTTCGTAGGTAATGACGGTCGGCAAGGAGTGAGATGGGCGCCCGGCTAGCCGAAATCGCGCTCCCGGACTTCGGCATGGCGGAAGAACGGCCCGAGATCTCCAAAGAGTTGTATATGGACCGGTTGGAGCGGCTGCGGTCGGCCGCCGCCCGTGCGGGTTTCAACTCGCTGCTCGTATGGGCAGATCGAGAACACAGCGCCAACCTGTCCTATCTGACCGGGTTCGACCCGCGTTTCGAAGAGGCATTGCTCATCGTGAGCCCCGATCGAGATGACCCGGCAATTCTGGTTGGAAACGAATGCTGGGGCACTGCCGGCGCCGCCCCCGTTTCACTTCGGCGACACATGTTCCAGCACATGAGCCTTCCCGGCCAACCACGCGATCGCTCACGGCCGCTGAGCGCCATCCTCGCCGAAGAAGGCGTTATCAAGGGAGCCAGGGTCGGCGCCATAGGCTGGAAGGACTACGACCGCCCTGATCAGATGGATCTGCCGTCGTATCTCGTAGATGAAGTTCGCACCGCGGTTGGTCCCACCGGCAGCGTTGAGAATGCGGTCGATCTCCTCATCAATCCTGCCGACGGGCTGCGCGTGATCAATGAGGCGGAGCAACTAGCCGCCTTCGAGTACGCCGCCTGTCATACCTCGACCGGTGTAAAAAATCTCATCTTCGGTCTGGAACCTGGAATCTCGGAGCAGGAGGCGGTTCGACTCCTCGAATGGAACGGCATGCCGATGTCCTGTCATCTGATGCTGACCGCCGGAGAACGCGCGTCGCTCGGGTTGTTGAGCCCCGGTCCGAGGCCGATCCGCCGCGGCGATCCCTTCACCGTGGCATTCGGAGTCTGGGGAGCGTTGAATTGTCGCGCCGGATTCGTGGTCGAAGATGCGAGCGAGCTCGCCGCAGGGACAACCGATTATGAGGATCGATTGGTGAAGCCGTACTTCGAGGCAATCGTTGCATGGTATGAGGCTCTGCACATAGGTCAGACCGGATCGGTGCTCTACGAGATCATCGAGCAGAGGCTCGGCGACCCATTCTTCGGGGTCTTCCTCAACCCCGGCCACCAGATCAGCCTCGACGAATGGGTCAATTCTCCCGTCGGTCCCGGGTCGGCTGTTCCGCTGAGGTCCGGGATGGCGTTGCAGGTAGACGTCATACCTGCAACGGGAACCCCGTATTTCACGACCAATATCGAGGACGGGATCGCCCTCGCCGATCACCAACTGCGCTCTGAGTTCGCCGCACGGTATCCCAATGCCTGGGAGCGCATCGAAGCACGTCGCGCATTCATGCAGGATGAACTCGGGATCAACCTGCACCCAGACGTTCTACCGTTCTCGAACATCCCGGCGTACCTGCCCCCATTCCTCCTGCGCCCGGACCGCGCCATGACCATGTTGGAGTAGGGAACAGGTTGGAGTAGGGAACAGGCCGGCATCCGGAGCCGTTACCTCTGAAAGAACTGAGGGGCTGCGATGGACGCCAAGATGGCGGTCAACATGCAAGGCGACGAGCCAGAGAATCAGAACACGGGGACGAATCACTGGCTTGGAAAGCTCGCCGTTCTGATGGTGGCGCTCGTCGGGACATACATCTTCGTCTGGTCGGAAGTTGCCGGTGACACGCGTCCAGCCCGCCTTGACGGTCCCGTCAGCGACTATGACCCGGTCTCGGCAGGAGAGGTTCTCCCTGTGGGGTACCGTCCGCTTCTTGACCGCGACCAGATTTTGCCCGTGTACGAACCGGGGTTCACCGACTCCGGGGGTGTCGACTGGCCTGCCGATATGCTGGTCATCGGAGTTGCGATTGACAGTTCGTCGAAGGCCTACCCGGTGACTCACCTCAACCGGCGGGAAATGGTGATCGATTGGCTCGACGACGAACCGATTCTCGTCAGTTGGTGACCGCTTTGTGCAACGGCGATGGTCCATCGCCGGGAACTCAAAGGAACCGAGCTGGTATTCGGCAATCAGGGAGACCTGTACGGCAACGCGATGACGTGGTTCGACCACGGGACCGGCTCGATCTGGAGCCAACCGCGCGGGGAAGCGATTCTGGGTCCCCTTACAGGCGAACGGCTCGAACTGCTGCCCTCAACGCTGACCACGTGGCAGGCATGGACAACCGCCAATCCGCAAACGCTGGCACTCGATGTCGAGGGTTGGCCTACGGGTTTCCACCTCGAGGACATGGCCGTCGTTGTGGACATGGGGGGTGCGGCTACCGCCTACAGCTTCGAAGAACTGCAGCGATCAGGAGTTGTCAACGACGAAGTCGCGGGCGTTCCGGTGGCGATCGTGATCGACCCGCAGGATACGAACAGATGGGCGGTCTTCAGCCGACAACTAGACGACGTCGTCGTCGAGCTTTCCTTCGTGCAGGCGGGCCTGATCGATATCGCGACGGGAACGTCATTTGATCCCTTCTCTGGCGTCGGAGTTGCTGGACCGCTACGAGATCAGTCATTGGATCGGCTACCTGCGTTCACGGCGTTCCCCGATGATTATGCGAGGTTCTTTCCGGCCGGCACGATGTGGCCCGGGTAGTCAACGATTGGCAGAGCTACAGAAGGTGGCGTCCGGTGTTGTAATCGGCAAGTCGGACCCCGTCGGCGTTTCGGACGAACGTGCTGATTGAGGTGTTGTCGACAAATCCCATCTTGTCACGTTCGGCGTGTCCGAGACCCAGCACACCAAGGGCCAGGGCCTTGATGGCGCCTGCGTGAGAGACCACGCTCACGTAATCGTCCGGGTGGGTGTCCATCAGCTCATGCATGGCCCGATCCATGCGGGCGCGGGTTTCTTCGAGGGTCTCGCCGCTACCGCCGCGCGCCACGTCCTTGTGCTCGCCGAACATCTCCTGAACGAGCGGAGCCCACTGCGTGAGTATCTCGGCGGTAGTGAGGCCTTCCCAGTCCCCGAGATGCATCTCGATGACGTCACCGCGTTCCATGTTTTCGACCCGCAAGCGTTCGGCGAGTTTCCGGGCCGTTTCTCGTGCTCGTTCAAGGTTGGAGTGATATACGACTTCAGGAGCCTGATACCACTCCGACAATGCAAGAGCTTGCTCGTGGCCCTTGTCGGTGAGAGGCCCATCGGTGTGACCATGCCATAACTCTGCGACATTGGCGTGCGATTCGCCGTGGCGGATGAAGCTCACCACCTGTGCGCCCAGAAGGCGCTGATCAGCCGTCCAGGGGCCAGGAGCGCCCAGATGCGTGGCATCGTTGAACCTGAGCAATGACATCGCGCCGTTGTACAAACCGAACTCCGTCATCGAGGTGTTCTCGACACGGCCGAGTGGGCGAACTTTTCGATCCATCAAACCGAGAACGGAGCGTGTCATCGCCGAAACAACGCCGCCGTGTGCGACGACGACCGCATGGTCACCCACATCGAGACGGCCGACCAGGCCGTCAAACGCTTCCCGAACCCGTTCGTCGAGATCGTGGAGAGATTCACCGCCTCCGAGCTTCACGGGCTCGCCACGGCGAAAAGCTTCGAGTTGAGGACCGAACAGTTCGGCCGCCTCATCGCGATGAAGACCTTCCCATTCTCCGAGATGAATCTCGCGCCAGGCGGCATCTTGTTCGACCGGATGTCCGAGAGCCGCGGCGGTTTCAGCGGCACGCATCAGATCGGAAGAAACCACCAGATCCGGCTCCAGACGCGCAAGACGCTCGGCAAGGACTCGTGCCTGGCTATAGCCATGCTCGCTGAGAGGGGAGTCACTCTGGCCTTGCCAATGCCCGGAGGCATTGGACTCAGACTGCCCGTGTCTGATGAACGTTATCCGCATCGGCCGCAGTGTACGGCCAACCTCGTGCAACGACCCGTCCTTCGTACCTCGATAGCCTGGGGCCCACATGAACGACCAAACCCGCCCCGGCGTGATCGGGATATTCGATTCTGGTATCGGCGGGATCTCCATTCTGGGTCGCATTCGCGAACAACTCCCGAATCAGCCATTGGTGTATTTGGCTGACCAGGGCAATGCTCCATACGGTTCCCAGACGCTCGATCAGGTTCGCGTCCACGCACGCGACGCAACCCGCATGCTGCTCGGCCGGGGCGCCGATGTCATTGTGATCGCCTGCAACACAGCGTCGGCTGCGGCGTTATACGAGCTACGCAACGAGTTTGTCGATGTTCCTTTTGTCGGTATGGAACCGGCCGTCAAGCCAGCCGTTGCGGGATCCAGAACCCGCAAGATCGGCGTCCTCGCCACCGAGGCCACGTTTCAGGGCGAGCTCTACGCGAATGTCGTAGACCGGCACGCAACCGGTGCCGTGGTCGTAGCCCAGGCATGTCCGGGCCTGGCCGATCTGGTCGAACGTGGGGATCTAGAAGGACCTCGTGCGATCGAGCTCGTATCCTCGTTTGTGGAACCGCTCATCAAATCGGGAGTAGACACCCTGGTTCTCGGCTGCACTCATTACGCCTTCGTTGCCGACCTCATCGCATCGATTGCAGGCCCTGACATAGAAATCATCGACCCGGCTGAGGCGATTGCCCGTCAGGTCGGACGCGTGCTAGCCGAGCGCAATTTGATCGGGGAAGAGCCAACCAACGACGTTTCTTACATAACGACCGGCGATACCGGTGTCTTCGACAATCAATTGGAATGGTTGGCCAAACATCTGGCCCGTTAGCTTGGCCGTGTGAACCAGGACGCCAACAACATCGGAGATTCAGCTCTGCGTTCACCCGCGCTCATCGCTCTCCTGGTGACAGCGTTCTTCGTGGCGCTTGGCTTCGGACTCGTGGTCCCCATCATCCCAACGTTTGCTCGTGAGCTCGATGCAACACTCGATCAGGCAGCCGCGGTGGTGTCCGTATTCGCCCTGGTCCGACTGGCGTCATCGGCCCCGGCAGGCTGGGTTTCGGACAGGGTCGGTTCGCGCAAGCTGATTATCGCAGGGTTGCTCATCGTTGCTGCTTCATCGGCCGCTGTAATCACAGCCGACAGCTATTGGGATTTGCTCGTCCTGCGGGGCATAGGAGGTGTTGGTTCGGCCGCCTTCGTCGTCGGGATGGGCCAATACCTCATTCTCACCATCCCCAACCGTGAGCGCGGCCGCGCCCAGGGCCTTCTTCAGGGGAGCTTCCTCATGGGTGGGGCGTCAGGTCCAGCGGTCGGCGGATTACTGGTTGATGCATTCGGACTTACGGCACCATTCTTGATATACGCGATCACGCTGGGGATCGCAGCAGTGATCGCCATGGCCTACATCGTCGATGTCCGGGGCGAGCGTTCCTCGCCAGAGGCCGACCGGGCGCTCCTCGGCCAGGTATTCGCCAATCGCACGTTCTGGATCGCCATGTTCATGGCACTCACGCTGAATTGGGCAACCCAGGGCATCCGGTCGTTTGCAGTCTCGGTGTACGGCATCGAGGACCTCGATATGACTGCCGGACAGGTCGGCTGGTACCTGACCGTTGCTGCCCTGGTGCACGCCGTAGTCCTCATTCCCGGGAGTCAGGCCATTGATCGTCTGGGACGCAGACCGATGGCCCGCGCAGGTCTGCTGATCTACGTGGTAGCCGTGGCAATGATGGCTATCTCTGCGAGCCAGGGTCAGCTCTTGATAGCGCTGATCATCCAGGGGGTCGCGATCGGCGTCGTATCTTCGGTGCCCGCTGCCGTGATTGCCGATGTCTCTCCTGGGCCCGTGGCGGGCAGAATCGTCGGTTTCAGCACGGTCGCTCGCGACATCGGCGTCGTGGTTGGCGTGCAGGCCATGGGTTCCATCTCACAGCGCAGCAGCTTCGCAAACGCATTCTGGATCACCGCGGCTCTCCTCGCTCTTGCTTTTGTGGCCAGCCTCTTCATGCGTGAGACACTTGCCGCGGAAGCCGCTGGCTCATCTTCTGTGCCGGCCTGACGTTCCCTGCTGGGAAGGCGCCTAGAAGGCAGAGGCAAAGATGAGCGACACGATGGTCATCACCTTGATGACGATGTTCATAGCGGGGCCGCTCGTGTCCTTGAACGGGTCGCCGATCGTGTCGCCGACGACGGCCGCTTTGTGCGCATCCGAACCCTTGCCACCAAAAGCACCCGCCTCTATGAACTTCTTGGCGTTATCCCATGCTCCGCCCGCGTTCGCCATATAGATCGCAAGCAAGAAACCAACGACGAGGGCACCTGCGAGGAAACCACCGAGTGCCTGAACCGAGATGAAGCCGATGATGATGGGAAGCGCGATAGCCAGACCTCCCGGGATGAGCATCTCCCGCAGAGCGGACGCCGTGGAGATGTCTACACATCGGGCATAGTCAGCCTTTGCCGATGGGTCGCCTTCTCGCAACCCGGGTATTTCGCGGAACTGACGACGCACCTCTTCGATCATCTGGAAAGCGGCTCGACCAACGGCCTGGATCGTCATGGCAGCGAACAGGAACGGGAAGGCCCCTCCGAGGAACAAGCCGAGCGTCACGGGCACATTGAGAATGTCGAGGCCTTCGATACCCGCGGCTTCGGTGAAGGAGAAAAAGAGCGCGAGGGCCGTGACCGCTGCAGATGCGATAGCGAAGCCCTTGGCCACGGCAGCGGTGGTATTGCCGAGGGAATCCAGAGCATCTGTGACTTTTCTGACCTCGGGATCGAGATGAGCCATCTCGGCAATGCCGCCTGCGTTGTCTGCAATCGGACCGTACGCATCGACCGAAACAGTGATACCAAGCGTCGCCAACACGCCGATCGCAGCGATTGCCACACCGTAGATCCCGGCATTGTTGGCATCGAGCGCCCATTCGGCTGCCGCCGAAGCACCCCAGATCCCGCCAACGGCAACCACCACCGAATAGGCGGCAGATCTCTTACCTTCGGCAATTCCAGCCAGCGTCAAGGTGGCGGGACCGGTTTCTGCCTGGGCTGCGATCTCCTTGACGATCCCGTAGTGATCACTCGTGAACCACTCGGAGATCTTGCCGATCAGCCAGCCGACTACGAGGCCGATGACGACAGCAAGCCAGAGGCCTAACGGATTGTCAACTCCGGCCGTGTCACCGAAGAGCAAGAACGCCACGACCAGCGCAGCACCGGCAGCAAGCAGCATTGCGATGTTGGTGCCACGGTGAAGTGCTGCGGCCAGGTCGTCAGCGCTTCGCGGCTTGACGAGAAAAGCACCGACAATCGAGGCGACCATGCCAACCGCGGCAATAGCAAGTGGAAACGCTATGGCTCCCGGCAGGAATTCCTGGCCCTGAAACACGACGGCTGCGAACACGATCGGAGCAACAAGCGAACCGACATAGCTCTCGAAAAGATCGGCACCCATCCCCGCCACGTCACCCACGTTGTCACCGACGTTGTCAGCAATCGTCGCCGGATTGCGTGGGTCGTCTTCCGGGATACCCGCCTCGACCTTTCCCACCAGGTCGGCGCCTACATCGGCTGCCTTGGTATAGATGCCACCGCCGACGCGCGCGAATAGGGCAATCGACGACGCTCCGAGGCCCATGGCCGCGACAACATCGAAAGGCAAATCGATCTCAACCCACCTGACCCACAGCAAAAACATGAGCACGAATCCGAGCAAGCCAAGACCTGCGACTGAGAATCCCATGACTGCCCCCCCACGAAAAGCAAGAGGAAGTGCAGCCTGCACCCCGCCAATGCGGGCGGCTTCGGCGGTCCGATTGTTGGCGGCGGTGGCAATCCTCATGCCGACAAATCCGGCAAATGCCGATAAAGATGCACCGAATACATAGGCCACTGCCTTCGCCCCACCGTTGTCGAGGAGCGTAAGGATGAGAATGGTCATGATCACGACGAACCCCGAGATCCAGGAGTACTCGCGTCTGAGGAACGCCATTGCGCCCTCCCTGATCGCGTCACCAATCTCGACCATGCGTACGTTGCCAGGGTCGGCGGCAACTACCTGCCGAGCGAACACCGTTGCGAGCACCAATGCCGCTATCGCCGATGCGCCAGCCAGCCAAACCCAAATATCCGGATCCACGTACCTGCTCCTAAGGGGGGAAAAATCTCGGCGAGTATAGGGCGCTCGTAGAGTCAGCTCGCGAAGAAATCGGTTCGGTTACGCCGTTCTCGATCGTATACGAAGCAACAGATAGCCACCGATTCCGGCAACTGCAGATCCGAGGAAGATCCCGATCTTGGCTAAATCAACGAGAGGCGACTGGGCTTCGAACGCCAATTCGGTGATGAACAGCGATACCGTAAACCCGACTCCGGCCAGCATGGCGAGTCCGGTCATCATCTGCCAATTGGCGCCGCGCGGCATACTGCCGATCCC
>JABDOU010000058.1 GCA_013043085.1 Acidimicrobiia bacterium | reverse complement strand
ACCGACTCATGAGAAGCGAGTGCCTGTTCTACTTCGATAGTCGAGATGTTCTCGCCGCCGGAGATGATGATGTCTTTGGAACGATCGCGAAGTTCGATATAGCCGTCCTGGTGCCACACCCCCACGTCACCCGAATGGAAGTATCCACCCGCAAACGCTCTTTCGGTTGCTTCGGGGTCGTCGTAGTAGCCAAGCATCACGTTGTTGCCCCGCATGACCACCTCGCCCATGTGTTCTCCGTTCCTGGTGACGTCCTGCATCGACTCATCGACCACCCGAATCGGGTCGACGCCGATGAACGGCACTCCCTGCCTCGACATGTTGCGGCTGCGCTCGCCGGGTGGCAGATCACTCCATTCAGGTTGCCACTCGCACACCGTGTGCGGTCCATATGTCTCGGTCAGCCCATACATGTGAACGATCCGTGCGCCGAGATTCTCGAGTTGCGCGATCAGGGTCGGGCTGGGGGGAGCGCCTGCGGTGGTTATGACGAGGGATCCGTTGATGGGGGCGGCATCCGCATGGTTGGCCATTCCGATGAGAACGGTAGGTGCCGCATTCAGGTGGGTCACGCCATGTTCGCGAATCAGCCTCCAGATCTCGCCGGGCTCTACAGCTCGAAGACAGACACTGGTTCCCCCGATTGCCGGAAGCGCCCAGGTCGTACACCAGCCGTTGCAGTGGAACATGGGCAGCGTCCAGAGGTATACCGAGTCTGGAGAGTGCTGCGAGTGGATGATTTCGCCGAGTGCGTTGAGATACGCGCCCCGGTGACTGTACAGAACACCCTTTGGCCGCCCGGTGGTGCCCGAGGTGTAGTTGATCGATATGGGTTGGAATTCCGAGTTCACCCGCCAGGCAAGCGGCTCGTCGCTTCCCCGTTCGAGAAAGTTCCGATAGGGAATGGTTTCGATGCCGGCAGCTCCAGCCCCGGCGTCGATGGACACAATGTCGGTGACCGTCGTCAGCTGGTCGAGAATGGGCTCCAGCTGCGCAAGCAACGCCGTGTCTCCCATCAACAGCGTTGCGCCACTGTGATTGAGGATGTATGCGATCTCATCCGGGGCCAATCGGGTATTGATGGCAACCAGAACTGCCTGCGCCAGTGGCACCCCGAAGTGGGCGATGAGCATCTCGGGAATATTCGGACAGAGGTATGCGACTCGATCTCCTGGCCGAATCCCCGAAGCCGTCAGGGCATGCGCCAAACGGGTTGCGGCTGCCGCCATGTCGGCATAGGTGGTAACGCTTCCGTTGTAAACGATTGCGGTGCGCCCGGGATACACATTGGCCGATCGCTCGAGAAACATGAGGGGGGTGAGTTCGGTGGTGCTCACAGGTATAGACATCAGACAACCTCCTCCAGCTCACGCTACCGGCTAGGTCCTGAGCATGCCATCATGATTGCGTCCGGAGAAGCGGCCCGCCGGGACTATCGGGCCGATTTGCAGAGCCCCGAATTTCGTTCACATGGCTATCGTCGCAGGGAACATGCCGATCTTACGGACGGTTGAGGTGGTTGCGCCGGGACGGCTGACCGTATGAACGCCGTCCGCAGGAAGGCCGTCAGCAGCAAGGCCGTCAGCGGAAGGCCGGCTTGGTATGAAGCGTGGATCAAAGAACGAGGTGGAAAGTGTCTGAGAAGCCGAACGACGGCGTAGTTGGCGAGCTACTCGAAGAAGGCCAGTCGATCTGGCTCGACTACATCCGTCGTGACATGCTTGAAAACGGGGAGTTGTCAGAGCTCGTCGCCGAGGGAGTACGCGGCGTCACGTCGAATCCGTCGATTTTCGAGGCGGCGATAGCCGATACCGAACTGTATGACGACGAAATCCGGCGCATTGTTGGTGGTGATGGAGCCGACGACGCCAATTCGATCTATGAGGCGCTTGCGATAGCAGATATCACGCAGGCCTGCGACGTGCTTCGGCCCGTGTACGACGCGTCTGGCGGAACAGATGGTTTCGTCAGCTTCGAGGTTTCGCCGTTGCTTGCCCATGACACGGCTGCAACAATCGACGAAGCCAGACGGCTATGGGCCGCAGTTGATCGTCCAAATCTCATGATCAAGGTCCCCGCGACAACCGAGGGAGTCCCCGCGATCGAAGAACTCATCGCCGACGGGATCAACGTAAACGTCACGCTGATCTTCTCCCTCGACGCATACCGACAGGTCGTCGACGCCTATATCTCAGGCCTGGAGCGTTGCGAACGGCCTGCAAACGTGGCCTCTGTGGCATCCTTCTTCGTCAGCAGGGTCGACAGCGAAGTCGACAAGAGACTCGAGTCGATTGGCACTGACGAGGCCCTCGGCCTACGCGGGCGCATTGCTATCGCCAATTCGCGGCTGGCTTACACAATCTATGAGGAGAAATTCTCGTCCTCCCGTTGGGAGCCGCTCGCAAAGCGCGGCGCCAAACCACAACGACTGCTCTGGGCTTCAACGTCGACCAAGAACCCTGATTACAACGACGTCATGTATATCGAAGAGTTGATCGGCGACAATACCGTGAACACGGTGCCTCCGAACACACTGGAAGCGTTCAAAGACCATGGCAAGGTCAGCGGATCGGCCATCGATTCCGAAATTGATCAGGCCGCTGCAGACATGGCTCTTCTTGCGGCAACCGGGGTTGATATCGATGATGTGACAGACGTTTTGATCTCTGAGGGTGTCAACAAGTTCGCAGACGCATTCGATCAGCTCCTGCAGGCGATCGAGTCGAAGCGAGCGTCTGTTGCTTGATCCACAGCGGCTACATCTCGGCGAGCTGACCGACGCAGTCGACGCGCAGCTGCGCGAATGGTCCGCTTCCGACGTCGTCAGCCGGGTGTGGGGGATGGACCACACGGTCTGGTCGGAGGATCCCGAACCAGAGCTTGCAGACCGGCTGGGGTGGCTTGGCCTTTCGGCAACGATGCGTCCCGCGCTCAGCCGACTTGCGGTTCTCGCCGAATCGGTACGCGAAGCCGGCTTCAGCCGCGTTGTACTGTGCGGTATGGGTGGATCGAGTCTTGCCCCTGAAGTGTTCTACCGCACTTTCGGTGCCGCTCCCGATCATCCTGATCTGACCGTCGTCGACTCGACGCATCCCGATGAAGTTGCGCGGGTGATCGAGAACCTCGATCCGCTTACCACCATCTTCATCATTTCGAGTAAGTCGGGCGGAACGCTCGAAACGCTTTCGCTCTTCCGGACGTTTTGGAGTCAGGTCGTCGCTCACACCGAAACGCCCGGTGATCACTTCATAGCCATTACCGACGCCGGATCGTCGCTCGAAGAGCTCGCAACCGATCGGCATTTTCGCGATGTTTTCACCACGCCGGCCGACGTCGGCGGCCGCTATTCGGCCTTCACGTTCTTTGGGCTCGTTCCAGCCGCGTTGATCGGTGTCAACATCGGTCGGCTCCTCGATCGAACCGACATCATGGCTAATGCCTGTAGTCCCGACACTCCCGTAGAAGCCAATCCGGGGGCGGTGTTCGGTGCCGTCATGGGTCAGGCCGCCAAATCCGGACACGACAAGGCAACCTTCCTCGTTTCTTCATCCCTTGCGGCCTTCCCGGTCTGGGTCGAGCAGCTGATCGCGGAATCGACCGGAAAAGATGGCGTCGGCATCGTTCCAGTAGCTGATGAGCCTGTCGGAGATCCATCGGAGTACGCAAGAGACCGGCTGATCATCCACATTGTGGTGAAAGGGGACGTCGATCCTTTCGAGAGTCTCATCGAGCAACTCGAAAAAGACGGCGTTCCGATCGTCAAGATCACTGCCGACAGCGCGTACGACGTGGGGCAGGAAATGTACCGAGCGGAGTTTGCAACGGCTATGGCAGGGGCGGTCCTTGCCATCAACCCTTTCAATCAACCAAATGTGCAACAAGCCAAAGAACTAGCAAAACGAGCGATGGACGGGGAACTGGAGGCGGGGGAGATTCACGCCGTAGGCCCCGACGAGGAGGCCGCAATCGATGAGTGGCTATCAGGTGTAGCCACCGGCGATTACGTTGGTCTACAGGCTTATCTACCGTACGGCGTGGATGATCAACTGGAAGCGATCCGTGCCGCGATCCGGTCTGTAACGAACAGTGCAACAACATCCGGCTATGGACCGCGGTTCCTGCACTCGACCGGTCAGCTGCACAAGGGCGGAGCCAACAACGGCTTGTTCCTTCAAATCGTCGATGAGCCACAAGCCGAAATCCCGGTTCCCGAAACAGATTTCACGTTCAATCAGCTGATTCGTGCTCAGGCTGATGGCGATTTTCAAGCACTGGTCGCTGAGGGACGCCGGGTGCTGCGCGTCAACCTCGGGAGTCAGGCGACGTCCGCTCTGGCGATGCTCGCGCAGACGTTTGAGGGTCTGTGACGATTTCGGCGATCTTTTTTGACGTGGGTGGAGTCCTCGGCACAAACGGGTGGGACCGGCACGATCGGCTTGCGGTAGCAACAGCCTTCGATCTCGACTACGACGAGATGGAAGAACGCCACGACCTCGTGAGTGCGGCCTTTGAGACTGGTCACCTGGATCTGGACGGTTACCTCGATGCTGTGATCTTTCACGATGAGCGGCCGTTCAGCCGGGAGAGTTTCTGGGAAGCCATGACGGAGCGATCTCAACCCCGGGAGGATGCGCTTCAGATCGCGGCTGATCTCAAGGACACCGGGCGATATTTCATGGCAACACTCAACAACGAATCCCACGAGTTGAACGATTTCCGGATCGATCATTTTGGGCTGCGCGAGCGTTTCGATGTTTTCCTGACTTCGTCCTACCTAGGGGTCAAAAAGCCTGACGATGCCATTTTCGGACTGGCGCTGCATATTACGGCGAGGAAGCCGGAGGAGTGTGTTTTCATCGACGATCGAGAGCTGAATATCAAGGCGGCCGTTCGACACGGCATGAAGACGATCCATTACCGAGACGTCGAGCAGCTTCGAACCGGGCTGATCGAAGCCGGTGTTGCGTTCTAGAACGTGGAAGGAAAGCAAACATGCAACTCGGAATGATCGGTCTGGGAAAGATGGGTTCGTTCATGACGGAGCGCCTCACCAGGGGCGGACACGAAGTGATCGGATACGATCGGGATGAGGCGGCCATGGAGCGGGTTCGCCAGGTTGGAGCCGGGATCGCCGCATCGGTGAGCGAGCTGGTCGCGGCACTTGCTGCTCCCCGATCGATCTGGGTGATGGTCCCGGATCATGTGGTTGGTGCCGTTCTCGATGACCTCGTTCCCCATCTTGATCCGGGGGACGTTGTGATCGACGGGGGCAACTCCAATTTCAACGACACGCTCATGCGCGGCTCAACACTTGGACAACGAGGCATCTCGTATGTTGATGTTGGCACGAGCGGCGGAGTGTGGGGCCTGAACGAGGGCTATTCGATGATGGTCGGGGGGACACCTGAAGCTGTCTCACGGCTCACACCGCTCTTCGAAACGCTTGCACCGGCGCCCGATAAGGGATGGGGCCACGTCGGGCCGGTTGGGTCCGGTCACTTTGCCAAGATGGTGCACAACGGCATCGAGTATGGAATGATGCAGGCGTATGCCGAAGGCTTCGACATCCTTCGCGCCAAGGAGGAGTTTGGCCTGGATCTCCATCAGATCGCTGAGGTCTGGAGGTTCGGAAGCGTGATTCGAAGCTGGTTACTCGACCTCACATCCGAGGCTCTCGAGGAGAATCCGACGATGGACGGTATCGCACCCTTCGTCCCGGACTCCGGGGAGGGAAGGTGGGCGGTCATGGAGGCCATCCACCTGAATGTCCCGGCACCGGTGATCACGCACTCGTTGATCGCGCGTATCGAATCTCGAAACGAATACTCGTACGGGTATCGCCTGGCGTCGGCTATGCGCAACAAGTTTGGCGGACATTCGGTCAAGAAGGACTCCTGACCCATGGATGCCCACCTCTTCGTCATCTTCGGAGGCAGCGGAGATCTCGCAAAGCGAAAGTTGCTTCCGGCAATCGCTGCGATGGTGCGTCACGCCGGCGAGCCGGCATGTCATGTACTTGGCGTCGGTCGAACTCCGATGGACGAAACCGACTACCAGCATCTGGCAGCACAATCGGTTGCAGAAGTCATGGGAGAGAGCGACGCCACCGCCTGGGCGAAAACGAACGTTCACTACGCGTCAACCGATGACGAGAATGGCGGCTTCGAGGGTCTCGCCGAAAGAATCGTCACCCTCGAGCAAGCGAACGGTCTTCCGGGCAATCGCGTGTTCTATCTCGCTATCCCACCGACTGCGTTCGAGAGCGTTGTCGATGGATTGGGATCGGTCGGACTCAGCAGCGGGCCTGGCTGGACCAGGCTTGTGGTCGAAAAACCCATTGGGCATGATCTGGCCTCAGCCCAGGCGCTCAACAACGGCATACACCGCGTATTCGACGAGAGCCAGATCTATCGCATCGATCATTATCTCGGCAAGGAGACCGTCCAGAACCTTCTGGTGTTCCGGTTCGCCAACCATTTGTTCGAATCAACGTGGAATCGCGACCGCATCGCGCTCGTAGAAATAACCGTGGCCGAAGAGCTGGGCGTCGAAGGTCGAGCGGGCTACTACGACCAGACCGGGGCTCTTCGCGACATGATTCAGAATCACCTCACGCAGCTGATGACGCTCGTCGCGATGGAGCCTCCGGTCGATTTCTCGGCCGATGCCATCCGGGACGAAAAGGTCAAGGTGCTTCGATCGATCGAGCCCATCCACCGGAACGACGTGGTTTTTGGACAATACGGTCCAGGTG
>JABDOU010000053.1 GCA_013043085.1 Acidimicrobiia bacterium | reverse complement strand
TGGGTGGTTTTAGAGGCAAGGTAATCGAGGCGGGACCGCACGAGGTCGAAGATCTCCTCGGAAGTTCGATCCCTCGAGTGCCCCGGATGAACCACCGTTACGGTGCCTCCCATGGCCTGTGACAGCTTCATCGAGTGCTCGATCGCATGCACGCACTTTCTTGAGCGTTCTTCGTCGTCGACGGTCAACATCGCGAAGAAGGGAGCATGGACCGACAGGCTTATGTCGCGTTCGGCTGCCAGTTTGCCAAAGGCTGTGCAGCGCGGCTTCTTCCAGGGGAAATCGTGCACGAACGACAACTCCATGGCGGTGTAACCCTCATCTGCCAGTCCGTCTAAAAATTCTTCGTCGGTGACACCTTCCGGCGGAAGCCCGGAATAGCCGTACCTCACTGGGTTCTGAAGCTCCACGTGAAGGCTCCGCCGCCGACGCCCGTGGGATTGAAGAACGTGACCGTGACCTCATGCTCACCAGGAGTCCACGCCGAGAAAGCCCTTCCGGGTCCGGGGCCCCACAGGTGGATCCCGGTACCGCCGCCAACAGAGTTGATCTGATCGGGAGGTATTTCGAGACCATCGACAATGAGCGTGAGTTCGTAGTTTGGTTCGAGGTCGACCTCTATGAGTCCCTGGCTGAGAACCGTTTCGCCATTCGTGGGGGACACGCGTTCGAGGCCGGCCGGATAATTCGGCCGAACTCCGCTCGGAGCGAAGGCCCATGTGAGAACCACGATTGCCACAATGGTCAACCCGATTCCTCCATAGAGCAGCTTGTAGGTCGATGCGTTCACGGGTCGAAAGTCTATGAGGCATTCGAGCACTACCGTTGAGGCGTGCACACGAATCCGGTCCTCACATCGCTCGGCACCTATCCACTCGAGATCGTTCAGCACCGGGCTCGTGACCGGCGCGATGCGGGGCTTCCGCTCATTGATTTTTCGATCGGTGATCCGAGGGAGCCGACGCCGGCATTCATTCCGGCAACCTTGAAAGATCACGTTCCCGTGGTTTCTCAGTATCCGACAGCCAAGGGCCTACCTGTGATTCGTGAGGCGGTGGCGGGATATCTGAAAAGGCGCTTTGGCGTCACGGTCGACCCGGATACGCAGGTCATTCCGACGTCGGGATCCAAGGAGGCGATCTTCCTCACTCCTCTGGCGTTTGTCGAGCGGGGCGCCGGCGATGGCGTGATTTACGGCACGCCCGGCTATCCGGTGTATGAGCGAGGAGCGCTATTTGCCGGTGCCCGCGTCGACCCGGTCGTCCTCTCCGGTGATTTCATCATGCGAAGCTCAGATATTTCCGATGAGGCCATGGCGGGGGCGGCGCTGGTGTGGATGTGCTCGCCACACAATCCAGCAGGTTCCGTCACTCCAGTCGATGAGATGGAACGCATCCTCGAACGTACCCGACAGGCCGGCGCCTGGTTGTGTTCGGACGAGTGCTACGTGGATCTATATGACGACGAGCCACCCGGATCGGTGTTACAGGTTGCTGGAGAGGGTTTCAAAGGCGCACTGTCGTATCTGAGCCTTTCGAAACGGTCCGGCATGACGGGCTATCGATCGGGAGCAATTGTGGGAGATGCCGAGGCGATTGCGGCTATCCGGGCATTGCGTTCGACCGTGGGCGTGGCACCGGCGGAATTCGTGCAGCATGCCGGAGCAGCTGCCTGGTCCGACGACGAGCACGCGTCGGAGCGACGAGACATCTTCCGAAAGAAGCGGGCCATTCTGCGGAGCGCCTTTGTCGAGATGGGACACGAAGTCGTCGGGTCGGACGCGGGTCTGTATCTATGGGTGAGAGTTGACGACGACGAGGCTGCGACGCTTGCACTCCTTGAACACGGCATCGTCGTGGCACCTGGCCGGGCCTTCGGTCCGGGCGGTGAAGGGTATCTTCGGCTGGCTCTCGTTCCGACGGTCGCAAAGTGTGAAGAATCCGCCGAAATGATTAGAAAGGTCCTGAGTGTCCCCGCAAATTGACGACCAGGTAGCGGAGGATCGGGATCTGATCGAGCGGGCTGCCGAGAATCCCGACACCTTCGGAGATGTGGCCCCGGCCATTTTGCGGACCATTGAGTCTCTCGACAAAGGTCGGCTCCGGGTGGCAGAAAAGATCGAGGGCGAATGGGTCGTGCACGCCTGGATCAAGCATGCCATTCTCGGTTACTTCCGCATCTCGGAATCGACCGTCATGGGGGCCGGTCCGTTCGAATACTTTGACAAGATCCCAACGAAAGCAGACCTTCAAAGCCAGGGAGTACGGGTCGTTCCTCCAGGGACGGTTCGCTACGGAGCGTTTTGCGAACCCGGAGTCATCGTCATGCCCGGCTATGTGAACATTGGCGCATACGTCGGATCGGGAACCATGGTTGATACATGGGCGACGGTCGGATCATGCGCCCAGATCGGCAAGGGTGTCCACCTGTCAGGGGGCGTCGGCATCGGTGGCGTACTCGAACCGGCCGGAGCGCGCCCTGTGATCATCGAGGACGGCGCGTTCATTGGATCCAGATGCATTGTCGTCGAGGGGGTATTGATTGAAGAGGGTGCGGTGCTCGGCGCCAACACGACCATCACCGCCTCAACCCCCATCATTGATGTCACGGGCTCCGAGCCCGTGGAAACTCGCGGGAGGGTGCCTGCCAATTCCGTTGTGCTTCCAGGTACGCGCCCAAAGACGTTTCCAGCCGGGACCTTTGACCTACAGTGCGCTCTAATTGTTGGCAAACGAACCGAATCGACCGACCGCAAGACATCGCTGAACGATGCCTTGCGCGACTTCGAGGTTTCGGTCTAGTACCGGTTGGTAATCCATGAGTGATGTCATCGACACACTGTTACAACTCATAGATATCCCGTCTGAAACGGGGCGAGAAGGGCGTATCTGCACGTTTCTGGCCCAGGAGCTGATGCCGTTGTTTGGTCACGACGGCGTCAATCGCATCAGCAACTCGCTCGTCGTTGGCAAACGTACCGGCCGTCCGCTCATTTCCCTTTACGGCCATATCGACAC
>JABDOU010000051.1 GCA_013043085.1 Acidimicrobiia bacterium | reverse complement strand
TCCAAGGACCTCCTGTGAACGCTTGAGATCGTGCAACGTGACGGGACAGGCCCCGATACCGAGCAGATCAGCGGTCGCAATGATGCTTTGCGCCATCCGCCCGATGTCGAAATCGTTGCCTTGCGGGCCCTTGACAGGCACGAGGACAGCAACGGCAGTCGCAAAAGGCCCGGTGAAAGACCCGGCCGACGCGAGACGCTCGATTTGTTGACGATCGTCGATCACGATCAGGGACCACGCCTGGTTGTTTTTGGAGCTACCGGTCCAGCGCGCTGCCTCGATGAGCTTGTTGAGATGCTCGTCCGCCAGGGGCCGGTCCAGGTAGTTGCGTGTCACCCGGATCCGGGAAATGAAGTCATCGTGCATAGGGATCCTCCGTAGGGTCGAGCATCGATTCTCCGACGGGAGTCGGAGCGGGGCCAGAGCGGGCACGGATGATCACGAATCCGATCGTTCCCACGACAACCAGCCCGAGGACGATCAAACCGATGAGAAGTCCGCTATTTGAAGCGGTTGTGGAAGCAATACGGAAGTCCGTGTCGCTCGGTCGATACTCCCATATCACCAAACCGGTCCCAACATCGATTTCCCCATCGCTTTCATCGGTCAATTCGCCGGGAAGGTCAGCTACGAGTCGCAGGTCGAGGGCCGCCGAAAGCTGTGAAACATCAACCCCGGCCCCCAGGGCGCCGGCCTGGTTTGCAATCTCTCCGAAGAGATCACCGACCTCTCCTTCCAGGATGATCGTTTCATCGACGTCAGAAGCGACAAATGAGATGACCGAGCCGAGATTGCCTACCTCCTGAGCTTGCGTGTTGAGCTGGTCGACAAGCGCATTGAGCTCGGCAATCGATCTGAAGGTTGTTGCCGTTCTGACTCCTTCAAACGATCCATCGGTGAATGCCTCAGCAGTCCATCCATCGGGAACGTTCTCGAGCTGCGCATCGAGGCCATCGAGTATGTTCCCGCCGCCTGCCCCGCTCCCAAAGTCTGAGAGCAGGTCTCGAAGCTCTTGATCGGCAGAGACCTCAAACACCAGGGTTCCCGTCCGGTCATCGCTGATACGGACGATCGTGTCGTTTCGGATTTTGCAGCCGGACGCGACGACAGCAGCCATCAAACAGAAGAAAAGGATCGATCGGCGCATCGGACAAGGCTAACGGCGGTATCTTCCAACGGTGGAACTCACAGACCTGACCATTGTCCAGCAAGCAGCGCTTATTGGAGCCGGAGAGGTATCAGCGCGACAATTGGTCTCGGCCCACGTCGAGAGATCCGAGCGCCTGCAACCGCTGCTCAACGCATTCGTCGTCATAGATCGAGACCAGGCCCTCCTCCGGGCGGAGATGATCGACCGGCGCAAACACCGGGCGCTACCTCTGACCGGAATACCCATTGCCATCAAGGACCTCATAGATCAGAGGGGGCTGCCAACCACAGCCGGCTCTTCCTTTTATAACGCGGTTCCAGCCAAGACCGCTCCCGTGTTACGACGGCTGGAAGAAGCCGGTGCCGTGATCATCGGACGGACCGTTCTTCACGAATTCGCATTTGGATTCTCGAGCGAGAACCCGTGGACCGGGCCTGTGAGGAATCCCTGGGATCTTGAACTCTCAACCGGAGGATCCTCGGGTGGATCGGCTGCTGCAGTCGCAGCGCGCATGGCGAGTGGTGCGGTTGGCACGGACACCGGCGGTTCGGTGCGGGTACCTGCAGCCGTTTGCGGAGTAACAGGCCTCAAGGTGACCTATGGCCGGATCCCGCTGGAAGGCGTAGTGCCGCTTGCTCCCACCCTCGATACCGTTGGCCCACTGGCCCGAACCGTCTCCGACACCGCTCTGCTCTATAACGTGATGGCTTCGATATCCGGCGGAGCCCCCGGGTCCTTGCTGATGCCAGGGCCGGTCGAGCTTTCCGGGTTGAGGGTGGGCGTACCGAGACCCTGGGTCGATCGTCCGTTAGATCCGCTCATCAAAAAGGCCTTCGGCTCCTTGATCGACTATCTCGTCGAAAAGGGAGTAGTCGTCGTCGACGTGGATGAGCCGATGCTGCAACCGTCGGAGATGATCGTTTTCTCCTCCTATCCAGAGATAGCCCGGGTGCACGCAACCTGGTTCCCCGCACGACACCATGAGTACGGAGCGGACGTTCAGGAACGTTTACGAGAAGCGCTTCTGCTCACGGTCGAGGAGGCAACCAGAGGGCAACTGTGGCGCCGCGAGCTTCAACAACGCATGGTGTCTATCTTCGAAGACGTCGACGTCCTCGTCACACCAACCGTGGCGGCCGCTCGCAAAACGATCGGCAACGACGAGGTGGTCGTTGGTTCGGAGACCGAGTTCTACAGGACCTCGTTCTCGGCGTTCACCTCACTCGTCAATCAAGCGGGCAATCCTGCCTTGTCACTTCCTCTCGCGATCGAGGGAAACCCGCCGCCGTCCGTTCAGCTGATCGGACCGCACTATGGAGAAAACCGTCTTCTCGAGATCGGGATCACCATGGAGGCCGACGGTTTCGCGGGGTATCAAAGCCCGCCCCTATAGCTCCCCGTAATAGCTCGAATCGCCACCTAACATGGTCGTCGGCCGATCACAGGTACCTCATGACAACAACCTCCCACACGACCGAAACCCGCCATCGCGTCGTCGTTCGGTTCGCCGGCGACTCCGGCGACGGAATGCAGCTGGCCGGGGCCAGGTTTACCGATGCTTCAGCCGTGTTCGGTAATGATCTCGCCACGCTGCCCAACTTTCCTGCCGAAATCCGCGCCCCGGCTGGAACCTTGCCGGGCGTGTCGTCGTTTCAGGTACAAATCGCCGACAGCGACATCCTCACGCCAGGTGACCGTCCGGATGTGCTGATTGCGATGAACCCGGCAGCCCTCAAGTCGAATCTCGCCGACGTTCCTGAGTCCGGAACGATCCTCATCAATACCGATGCATTCGAAGACCGAAACCTCGAGAAAGCCGGTTACACGACCAATCCGCTCGAGGACGGAAGCCTTGACAAATACAAGGTGCTCAGAGTGGGCATGGAGGAACTCACCAAGGAGGCGGTCAAAGACAGTGGCGTGCGCGGTCGTGCAACGCTCCGCTCGAAGAATCTCCTTGCCGTAGGGATCGTGGCCTGGATGTTCGATCGACCACTTGAACCAACGATCGAATGGATCACCGAAAAGTTCGCCTCGATGCCTGAAGTGGCCGCCGCCAATGTCGCGGCGCTCAAGGCCGGATATCACTACGGAGAAACAACCGAGATCTTCTCCCATACCTATGAAGTCCCCCCTGCCCAGATGGCGGCAGGGACATATACAAACGTAACCGGCAATCAGACTCTGGCGTGGGGCCTGATCGCCGGCGCCCAACAAGCGAAGCTTCCGCTGATGTACGCCTCGTACCCCATCACCCCGGCATCAGACGTTCTCCACGAACTGGCACGCCACCGCAATTTCGGTGTCCGTACATTTCAGGCCGAGGATGAGATTGCCGCTGTTGGTGTTGCGCTCGGCGCGTCATTCGCCGGGCACCTCGGCATTACGGGTACGAGCGGTCCCGGGGTAGCTCTCAAATCTGAAACGATCAGCCTGGCTCTCATCACCGAGTTGCCGATGGTGATCGTGGACGTACAGCGAGGCGGACCCAGCACTGGCTTGCCAACCAAAACGGAGCAGTCAGACTTGTTGATGGCGCTCTACGGGCGCCACGGCGAAGCTCCGCTCCCGGTCATAGCGGCGTCGTCGCCATCCGATGCGTTCGATGCGGCTATCGAAGCCATCCGGCTTGCGATCAAGTACATGACGCCGGTCATCTTGCTTTCGGATGGCTACATAGCCACCAGTGCCGAACCGTGGAAGCTTCCGGACCTCAGCGCCTTGCCCGACATCTCAACCACATTCCAGACTGCCCTGAATCACGGTGAGGAGTTCTGGCCGTACCTACGAGACGAGACGACCCTGGCACGCCCGTGGGCCATTCCCGGCACTGCCGGGCTCGAACACCGGGTCGGTGGGCTGGAGAAGCAAGACGGGACCGGCAACGTTTCCTACGACCCGCTCAATCACGAAAAGATGACCATCCTGCGCGAGAACAAGATCAACGGTATCGCCGATGACATACCCGACGTCGCGGTCGACTCCGACG
>JABDOU010000027.1 GCA_013043085.1 Acidimicrobiia bacterium | reverse complement strand
TAACCGCATGCCGTGCAGGCGGCCGCCGATGACTCAGAAGGACCGGCACAAACCGGGCAGCGAATCGTCACGGCCAAAGGTTATGCCGGATTTGGTGGTTTATGTGTTTTTGTCGGAGCAGTTGCGCCTTGCGATGTCAATCAAAATGTCAATCGAGTTGCGCGGCGAGGCTCTTCGGATCCGATACCGGCGCCTGGCATGCGAACTGTCGGCAGACATACGCCAGCGCTCCCTCGCCGGTTTGCCCCTTGCCTGCGAGGAGCGGGACGACCCTCTCATCCTCGGAAGTGATGCGAAGAGCCAGTACCACGTTCGGTCGAAATTTTTTCCAGACGACATCTGACAGGGGTTTGGTCGGTGACCCGGTAATTGCGACCTCGAGGTTGTCGGCCTCGACCGTGTGCTGCACAGCCAGAAGGTGTCCCACTGCCGTCGGGTGCCGATTCATCAACTCCGCCCCTGCCCGGAAAAGTGCATCCTGGGCAACCAGCCGATCGGATCTCCCCGACAACAGATGCGAGATGTGAAGCGCCTCGGCCGCGAGACTGTTGCCTGATGCCGAGGGGTTGTCCATGACGTCAGTCGGCCGCGTGATGAGCTCTTCTGCGTCCGAACCGGTGGCATAGAAGCCTGCGTCGTCACGAAAGAGGTGAAGCATCTCGTCTATCAGCGATTCAGCTTCCTGGTACCAGGTTGTGTCGCCTGTTGCCTGATAGAGGGTCAACAGGCCCAGGGCGTAGCCGCCGTAGTCCTCGAGTACCGCAAGCGGTCCTGGAGTTCCCTGACGCCACGTTCGATAGAGCCTTCCATCTGCCCGGCGACACTGGTCCAGGATGAATCGGGCGTTGCGTTCAGCGGCCGCGAGATAGTCAGGTCGATCCAGGACGGCGCCGGCCTCGGCCAAAGCCCGGATGGCTAATCCGTTCCACGCAACCACCACCTTGTCGTCGAGGCCTGGTCGCACACGCTGGTTGCGGGTTTCGAGGAGCGCCTGCTTTGCTTCGGCGATGACGGAACCGATGGCGTCGGTGGACAGGCCGGCCGATGTTGCGAGGTCTTCAACCGCGATTGCCCGGTGGAGAATGTTGTTTCCCTCGAAATTACCCTCCGGCGTGACACCGAAGTAGCCGGCCAAGAGGTCGGCGTGATCGCCAACGATATTCGCAAACTCGGACGCGGAGAAGACGTAGAACTTTCCTTCTTCACCCTCGGAATCGGCGTCCTCGGACGTCGCGAAACCACCATCCGGCAACCCGAGATCGTTCAGGATGTAGTCGAGGGTTTCCTGTGCCACGTGAAGAAAATCGTCGCGATCGGCAACCTGCCCTGCCCTGAGATACAGCCGCGAGAGATTGGCGTTGTCGTACAACATCTTCTCGAAGTGGGGAACAAGCCAAATCCGGTCGACGGCGTATCGTGCAAATCCTCCGCCGAGATGATCGTAGATCCCGCCATCGGCCATCTTTCCCAGCGTCAGCGTCAGAGCGTTCCATGCCTCGGGCGCCCACTCCCTGGATCCAACTCGCAGCAAAAACTCGAGATTGGGAGGCTGTGGGAATTTGGGAGCGCCTCCGAAGCCTCCATGGACGCGGTCAAGATTCTCGAGATGTATCCGGTATGCCTTCTCCAGTGCGGATGGTTCGACCCGGGCGAGATCAGGCGAAACTGCTTTTCCGACGGCAGCCGTCAAGTGCGCCGCCTGGTCTTCGAGGTCACTACGACGGTGTTCCCAGGCCTCGGCGACGCTGGCAAGTACCCGGGGAAATCCGGCGTGGCCGGGTCGATCTTCCGGCGGGTAATAGGTACCTGCGAAGAAGGGCTTTCCCTCGGGAGTCGCGAAGACCGTCATCGGCCATCCGCCGTGTCCGGCAAGCGCCTGGAGCGCGGTCATGTAGATGGAGTCGATGTCGGGACGTTCTTCGCGATCGACTTTGATATTTACGAACCATCGGTTCATCAGTTCAGCGATGGTCGGGTTCTCGAACGACTCTCGCTCCATCACATGGCACCAGTGGCAGGCGGCGTAACCGACCGAGAGCAGAATCGGACGATCTTCTTGTTTCGCGCGATCCAGTGCCTCAGAGCCCCAGGGGTACCAGTCGACGGGATTGTCTTTGTGCTGGAGCAAATAGGGTGAAGATTCGTGCGCAAGGCGATTTGACATCGGACTTCCAGGGTGGGAAAACCAAGACTATGGTTTATCGGCGTCACATACGAAGGCAATCCGCGGCTGATGAGGAACACCTGCGGAATCCCATGGGAAGGTGCTTCGGTGGTTCTCTGGCCCAGGCCGGAAGAACGGAGAACCGGAAGAGGCCTTCACAAGATGAGGATCGTGTGGCATAGTGAAAAGCCGAGGCTGGACTTCCCCGCAGGTTCAACCTGGCACCATCAGGCTGAGGAGGATGTAGCCGTATGGCGAGTAGAACGCTGAGCTCTGCGACGAAAACTACGGCTAAAAAGCCCAAATCCACGGAGGGCACCCAAACCGTAAAGGCCAAGGGCAGCTCAAGCGGCAGCACCCGTGGGAAGACGAGGTCTCCCCGGACGGCTGCCTCCAAGGGCGCAGGAACCAATGGTTCTGGAGCGAACGGTTCTGGAGCCAACCGTGGACGGGCCAAGGGTGGAGGTCGCACGAAGCTGGCGAAGTCGCCGCTCGCCAAAGCGCCGCTCGGAAAGTCCCCGCTTTCCAAGAGTGATAGCAAACTCACGGACGATCGCGGCCGGCTCACAACAGACCTCGTAAGCCAATACCTCACCGCAATCGGCGAGTACGACCTTCTAACAGCTGAGCTCGAAGTGGAGTTCGCACAGAAGATCGAGGCCGGACAGACCGCCGCGGAACGCTTGGAAATGAACGAGTTCAAAGGCAAGAAGGAAGAAGTCGAGCTACGCCGCCTGGTTCGCCTCGGGGCGCATGCCAAGTCGGACTTTCTCACGGCCAACCTGCGACTCGTCGTGGCAAACGCAAGACGGTACGCAAACACTTCGGGTATCGATTTTCTCGACCTCATTCAGGAAGGCAACCTCGGTCTCATTCGAGCAGTGGAGAAGTTCGATTGGCGAAAAGGTTTCAAGTTCTCGACGTATGCCACGTGGTGGATCCGACAGGCCATTACGAGGGCAATCGCAGACAAATCTCGCACGGTCCGGATACCTGTTCACCTCCACGACACCCTGGCAGCAGTTCGCGCTGCTCAGGCCAGCTTGAAAGCCGAGTACGGGCGCGACCCCAATCCGGCGGAGATAGCCGAAGAAGCGGGTGTGACCGTCGACAAAGTCGAGTTGGCTTTGGCCGTCGCCGACACCGTTTCCCTCGAACAACCGGTCGGCGAAGATGGCGCTCAGCTCGGTGATTTCATTGAGGACATGGACGCGGTGGATCCGATGCGGGCCACTGAAGAGATGGACATCGCCAGCAACCTGCGCAAGTCAATCGGGCGCCTGCCCGAACGGGAGGGCAAGATCCTCGCGCTTCGGTATGGATTCCACGACGGCGTACCACGCACGCTCGAAGAAATCGGCGAGGAGTTCAACCTCACTCGTGAGCGGATCCGCCAGCTCGAGAAGCTTGCGCTCTGCCGCCTTCGCCATCCGAGCTTCGGCATTCGCGAACAGGATCTGGTCTAGATCTACCGGTCCTAGACGCCCGCTCTCAGAGCATCCACCGGTTCGAGTGACGCTGCGCGGAGGCTTGGGTAGACGCCGGCAATGAGGCCAACCGCGGCGCCCACAGCAGGAGCGGCGAGCGGGACCCATGCGTCGAGAACGGGGGTCCATTGGTTGTAAGCCGAGGCCCCGACGATCGCCAACACCCCGGCAGAGGCGCCGATGACCCCGCCGATCAGTCCCATGAGGAGACTTTCGAACAGGAACTGACGGGCGATATGTCGGCGCCCGGCACCCAGGGCACGTCGCAGACCGATCTCTCCGATGCGCTCGATGACCGATACCAGGACAACATTGGCGATGCCGATCGCGCCGACCAGCAACGTGATACCCCCGAGTACGAGAAACAGTGAGTTGACGTCTTCTTCGACGACCTGGCGGACCTCCCGTGGGTCACGTGCCGTTCTTGCTTCAAGTAAATCAGGGTTGTTCGGTGCCAACGCGATCGGCGCCTGGCGTGCGATCAGTTGATTCGCGCCGATGACCGTGTCTATATGTACCTCGGCCGGAGCTCCGAGGTCGTACAGCTCTCGTGCGGTACCGTCGGGCATTACCACAGCCGAAAGCAATGACGGCTCCCTGGCCACTTCCTCGATGATTCCGATAACGGAGAAGATGCGCTCGCCGATCTTGATCGCAGGTTGCTGGTCGACCCTTGTCAGGTTCAACCGGTTCGCCACAGCCGGCCCGATAACGGCTACCGGATCTGCGCGGTTGCTGTGGCCCTCGTCGAAGAAACGGCCGGTTGCCATCGTCCCCCGCACGGACGCAAGTAGGTCCGCAGATGCCGCATACACATTGAAGCTGAATTCGGTTTGCCGAAGGGGATCGTTAAACGGAACTGCGGAGATCAGACCATCGACGGGAACCTGGCTGAGGGTTGCTGCGGCCTCGACGCCGTTCAACCTCGAAAGTCGGGCACCGGCATCCCAGGGGATGACACTCTGGCGGCGTGCACCTGGTTGCGAAACCGGCTCTACGAGCACCTCGGTTTGCGCCAGCGCATCAAACCGCGTCACGATCTGGTTTCCGGCAGTCTTTGCGATGCCGAGCGTGGCGACCAGCGTCCCAACTCCGAGCGCGGTTCCGAGGATCGTCAGGATGGCGCGTCCTGGCCGCGAGAAAAGACCGGCGATCGATTCACCGACCAGGTCGACGAACGAAAAGCGTGAGCCGGCGATCATGCGGACTCCGTAAGAAGCCCATCGATGATGTTCACGGTTCTCGGTGCCCTCGCCGAAACGGCTTCGTCGTGGGTGATCACCACAAGCGTGAGGCCGTCGACTCGATGCAGGTCCTCAAAAAGAGCCATAATCGCCTCTGTTGTTGCAGAGTCGAGGTTTCCCGTCGGTTCGTCGCAAAGGAGCAGGCTCGGTGAATGAGCGATCGCTCTTGCGATTGCTACACGTTGGCGCTCGCCGCCGGACAGGCGATCGGGTCGGAAATCGATCCGGTGTGCCAGGCCGACACGTTCGAGGGCGGCGATCGCCCGGGGTTTTCGCTCGTTTCGCGGGATCCGGTTGTAGATCTGGCCCACGACGACGTTGTCGAGCACGGTGCGGGTGTTCAGCAAGTGGAACGCCTGGAAGACGAACCCAATTCGCTGGCCTCTCACCGACGCCCGCCTGCGATCACCCAAATCGGATGTGTCTATCCCGTCGAGAAGGTACGTGCCGCTCGTCGGCCGGTCGAGCAGGCCGAGTAGGTTCAGCAACGTCGACTTTCCGGAGCCACTCGGGCCGGAAATCGAAACATACTCGCCGTCAGCAATGGCGAGGTTGACATCTCTGAGAGCATGCACCGGTGGCGTGGTGTCAAAAACTCGAGATACGTCGATGAGCTCGACAACGGGGTGACCGGGACCGACGGCGACGCCCGTCGGAGCCTGGAGCGTCATCGTCCCACGACCACCTGGTCGCCCTCGGCGAGGTCACCATCGATCGGAGAAACCTCGGCAGTACCCTCCGTTGTGAGTCCGACATCCACCTTCACGAACCGGGTTGTTCCGTCCGGGTTTTCGACCTCGACAATGGAATCTCCGTCGGCGGCGAGCGACAACGCGGCAAGCGGCACGGCCAGGACCCGTCCCCCGGACGAGATGACGGGAATCGTCAACCGTACGGAAACGTTGCGCAAATTGTCGAACTGCTCTTCGGTTGCGTTGATCGGCTCGACTTCGAAGTAGTACCTCGACGCGTCAACGCCGTTGGTCCCTGACTCGTCGGCCACAAGACTCAACACGCCATCGATGGTTTCGCCGGTGTCGCGGTTCTCGATCTCAACAGAGTCGCCTTCGGTAACCAGCGTCCAGCGATCCCGTGGGAGGGAGCCGTTGATGACGAGGTTTTGCCCCGTAACGGTCATGACAACTCCTTGGGCGAAGTCGCCGCGCGCAACCGGAACGGTGTCGATCCGACCGGGGAGCCCATCGATGAAAACGATTTCGCTCAACGGGACCGAGACGCCAGTGGTTTTTCGCAACCTTGCGAGTGTTTTGTTGGCTTCCGTGCGGCTTCTGAGAGCCAGATCGAGTGCCTCTACCAGCTGTTTGCGCTCTGGCTCAATAGTGGCCGCAGCGGAAGCCTTCGCAGCTTCAAACCCGTTGCCTGTGGTTACGACTTGTTTCGATGCTTCCTCAACGGCAGCCTGCAACACGGCCAACTCGGCGGGACCGGTACCGGGCGGGGCGGCCGCCAGTGCTTGCTCGGCCGCCGCCTGAGCCGCCTGCGCCGCGGCGAAGGCCGCATATGCCGCAATCACACCCTCGTCGAGAAGGATCGAGTCGTCGAGATCCGCAATGGCCTGCCGAGCATCGACCACCGCATCGTGAGCATCGGAGGCACCAAGTTGAGCACTCTCGATGGCGTCGTTCTGTGTCTCACTTGGCTGGGTTGCATCGAATCCGCGGGAAGCGTAGAAATCCGTGATTGCGCCCTGTGTGCGTGGTCCGAAGACCCCATCGACGGGGCCCGGATCGAATCCGAGCCTGGCCAAGGACTCCTGGAGTTGGACAACATCGGAGCCCTCGGTGGCAGGGATGATCGGCCGCCACATCGGCAGATCACCGTCAAGAACGAAGAGCGGACGGCCGTTGGCAACGAGAGCAACGTCTCCCTCGTTGATCTCCGTCCCCCGTTCGGGAGCGACTTCGATGACTCCCTCGGCGGTTATGTTCACCGCCACCGGTTCTTCGAATCGGCTCGTCCCGGAGGTGATGACGGCGTCTTCCAATTCGATGAACTCGACCGGTACGGTGATGAGCGATGGCTCCGGCGGAGCCGTCTCGGCCTGGATCTCAGCGGGAGATCGGATGCGCGATGCGAATGCCCAGGCGATTCCCGCCGCAACTATCGCGGCGACGACCACGAGTATCAGAACTCGACCTGGTCGCATGAAACTCCTCGCAAACGTGATGCATATTGTTCTGTTGTGACGTTGGGCAGCCGCCGGGCGTTCCTCATTCTGTCCCTGCGCCGGCTCAGACGGGTGGCAATCGCATCACTCGTCGGATGTCGCGCTGCCGCCCACGACGTTGTCGAGGAGTTCTCGGTTCTCCTCGATGAACTGTGGTTCGAGTTCCTCTCGAACTTCTTGCTCAACCTCGTTGACGTGCAGATCTCGACAGTCTTGATCGGCGTTTGCGACCGTGATTTCTTCCGCTGCCAGGGCCTCGAGTCCGCTCGTGTCGAGATTGGCGAAGCCGACGGTGCCGGGCGACGTGAGGTCTTCGCCGGAGGCCAGCAAGGCGGAGAAGAGCTCCTGCTGGGCCAGGGCGGTGAACTCCTGTTCAGGTTGGCTGAGCGTTGTGTAGTTGTATCCGGCCTCTGTCATGCACGTTGACCAATCAACCGTGACATCGATGATTCGGGGATCAGCGTCGAACTGTGCCTGCAGATCTTCGAGCTTCGATTGAAGATCGAAGAGAACCTGAAAATCCCCGACAACCGACTGGGTGGCCTCGATGAGACACCCCTCGGTGGGTATGAATTGATCCGATAGTTGCTCTTCATCGAGATCGGGACCGTACAAGGCAACGTCATACGCCGCCTGCTCCTCCGGGCTCAAAGCGTCGTAGTAGGGCGCATTCGGATCATCCGGCGACTCCTCGGCGATGAACGGGGCCTCGAGCAAGACTGGAGCGCCGCCGTATCCGTATTGACGCCGGAACTCTGCCGGATCGGTCGGGAATGCGTCGTCGTCGAACGTGAAACCGGCCAGAGTTGCCGCCTGGTACTCGAACCCCTCCTGGGCCATACACGCAACGGTGGCTTCCTCGATGAGACGATTCTGCTCTTCCTGACTACCGAATCCGATGGCGCCGAAATAGTCGTCCAGGGTTTCGGCGGCCGGCGTGGATTCCGGCTCACTGCTGCCACATGCTGAAGTCAGCAGGGCGGCGACGACGAACAAGATCACTGCAGCGGCGTTTCGAAGAGTCATAGGGGCGTATTCAACTTTGTTCACCGGGCTATCGGGTCACACGGGGATATAAACCACCGCAACCTCGTCCACGGATATGTCGTTCTTTTCGAGACCGACCTCTACGGTCTCGAGCTCGGCGGCGACGTCCTCCCAGCGATCCTCGATATCGGCGACCGCTTCGATCAGCTCCTCTTCCAGATCGAGGACCTCGGCCTCCTTGTCCGCTAGTTTCGACTGCGCCGTTCGAAGTCGTTCCGCCGTACGTTGACTCTGGCCTCGTCGGCGAGCCGCTCCGGACATCGAGCGCTTTCGTCGACCTCCGAGAACCATTCCGAGCAAGTCAGATGCTCCCGAGACCAGTTCTTCTCGCTTGCGGGTGTCGAGATCGATCTCCAGTTCCTGCATTCTCCGATAGCTGGTGGTGAGTTGATCTTTGGCGCGGTCGATTTTGGTCTCGAAGGTCTTTGTGACCTTTGCGATCTCGGCGTCTGCTGCTTCCTCGGCAGCACGATCGAGACGTTGCTGGAACTCGTCTTCTGTCTCACCGATTCTCGAATACAACTTGAGAGTCGGGTTGAACATCACAGAGACCTCTGAATGCCGGTAGAGATGTTCTTTGATGGCCGATTCAGCCGCCTTGAAGAATCGGGCAGAATCCAGGGGAGCCTCCGACAGCAGGTATGTCGCACCTTCGGGAGGCTCGGCCCGAAAATCGCGTTCGTCATAATCGACAACGACGGCATCTGCAGGGTCGAACTGCTCTGTCAACGGGAAATAGATTGCCTCCCATTCCTGGCTGTGGTCCAGATCGGCTCGCGTTTCATCGAACGTCAGATGAACTCGAACGGCGAGGGCCGGCTGCAGGCGCGTGCTTTGTGGGTTGGCGTCGACTTCGCCCGCCCACGGTGCGGCGGGGTCGAGGTAGTACACGGGCGCTGTGGCGACCTTGGGAGCCACGCTGGTTTCATCTTCATCGAGTTTCCGTTGTTCGGACGTTGCGGCTCCCTGAGGAATCTCTTCGATCGATTGTCGATCGTCTGCCGTCAGGACACTGATCTGATCTCTGGTGAGGGGACCCCGCAAATAGGACATTGCCCATCTGGTTGAAAACACCGAAGGGGCGGCTTCGTGCGTGTTGTGCAGCAGAAACTGACGTTTGCCGAGGCCTGACACCATGGCATCGATGGCCTTGATGTCGGTTCCACCGGCTGCGGACTCGAGGGCCTCCAAAATGCGCGCTTTGTCTCGCTCGGTCTGCAGGCGACCGATCATCCAGGTTCCCGTGTTCGACATCGCTTTGTAGTCGAGATCCACCGGATTCTGGGTGCTCAGCACGAGGCCGACGCCGAACGCACGTGCCTGTTTCAGCATTGTCAGGATCGGCTTCTTTGAAGGGGGCGAGGCGGTGGGAGGTGCGAAACCGAACACCTCATCCATGTAGATGAGCGCTCGAAGATCCGATGCACCGGACAGACTACGCATCCAGCTCACGACCTTGGAAAGAAGCAGGGTTACGACGAATTGCCGTTCGTCGTCGTTCAGGTGAGCGAGATATACGACGGCCGCCCGTGGCTTGTCGCCGTCGTAGAGCATCGCTTGGATGTCGAGGGGAGGACCGGTCAACCACGACGCGAATGTCGGCGACGCAACAACGCCGTTGAGCCGCATGGCGAGCGCGGTTCTATCCTTCTCGGGAAAGAAAGCATCAACCTCGAACACCCCCAGTTTTCGCAATGGCGGATTCTGAACCTGACCGATCAAGGTAGCCAGGTCGAGGTCCTGGCCGTCGCGCCAAGCCTTGGCAACAATGTTCGACAACAGGATGTGTTCTCTGCCCGACACAGGGTCCGAATCAACGCCGGCGAGGGTGAGGAGTGATGCAACGAGGCCGTCGATCTCACCAAGAATGGTTTCGCTCTCCGTCTCCCAACTCAAATCGGGCGCCCGCAGAGAACCCAGGATGTTCACGGGGATACCGGCGCTCGACCCCGGCGTATAGATCGAAACCGGGATGTCACCAAGTTGCTTGATGCGGTCGTGGTCGGGATCCCACGAGCCGACACCCGCTTTCCACACGTCGGCTGTCTTCGTGGCGAGCTCGGAAGTGGAGATTCCATCCTGTCTCGCCTCGTCTTCACTCACCCAGGGTTCGAAGTCGGACGGCTGAAATGCAGGGAAGGTGAGCGCAAGATTCCCCATGTCACCTTTGGGGTCGATAGCCAGAATTGGAAGCCCTGACAGCAGCGCTTCTTCCAGAAGAATGACGCCAAGTCCGGTTTTGCCCGAGCCCGTCATGCCGACAATGACCCCGTGGGTCGTGAGGTCTGACCGGTCGTACTCGACGGGTTCTCCGGTCGGCTCCCCATCGACCGGGTTGATGATGTCTCCAAGATAAAAGTCGCTCATGAAAAGCGATTGTAAGGTCTCTTAGGGGAGCCTCGAGCGTCGCTGCTTGAATGGGATTCCCGATTTGACAGGCCATGAAGAACACAATGAGACGCAACGAGCGAGGATGACGGGTATTCCAAATACGTTGGAGCCGGCGAATGGAAGGTATACGGGCAGCAGGACGTGGACATAGACATCGAAACCGGCACGGGAGCCATCGATCGGCCATATCCGTTGCTCTTCCAACCGATCCTCGTTGACAAGGTGTGGGGCGGCGATCGACTGGAGCGACTTGGCAAAACGTTGCCTCCCGGGGTGGCCATCGGCGAATCCTGGGAACTGGCAGACCTGGAGGTCACCAGTCGTGGCGCCTCGGCGGGATCGATCATCCGCAACGGCGCACTGGCCGGCAGGCCGATTCGCGATGCGATCCATCGCTGGGGCGACGCCTTGCTAGGAGGCGTGGAACTGGCCGAATGGGGAGGTTTCCCGGCGTTGGTGAAGTACCTGGATGCCACCCAGCATCTGTCGGTTCAGGTTCATCCCGATGCCGACTACGCCCTTCTCCATGAGGGAGCCAATCTGAAATCCGAATGCTGGTATGTGATCGAGGCCGAAGCGGGTGCCACCCTGTATCTCGGACTGGCCGAGGGGGTGAAGCCTTCTGATCTGATCGCGAGAGCTCGGACCGGGACTGTCGCAGATCTTCTTCAGGCCTACGAAGCCGTTCCGGGGACGTGGTACAACGTCCCGAGCGGCACCGTACATGCTCTGGGCGCAGGCGTCCTCGTTGCTGAAATTCAGACTGCCTCGGACACGACATTCCGCGTCTATGACTGGGCCGAAGAATATGGTCGGAGCGGACGCACACTCCATCTCGAGGAGGCCGCGCAGTGCATACGCGAAGATAGGCCTCCGCGGCCCGTCGTCCTGGATCCGGTCGCTCGCGACGGGGTGGTTGTACGTACCCCGTTCTTCACAGTGTCGGAGTTTCGGATGGAAGGGCGCGAAACGATCGAACCGACGGCGGCCGATGCCGGGTGCAGGATCCTCATGGCCACCTCCGGTTCGGTCGAGGTGCGGACGGTCGGAAACGAACCCGTGACGCTCTCGTTGGGTGACACCTGTCTCGTGCCCGCCAATTGTCTATCCGGGCTCGAAGTCGAAGCCATCGATGACACTGTTTTGATCGTTGTCAGGTTCAACGACAGCGACGACCACTAAGGCTTTCCGAGATTTCGAGAACTTTTGGGTGGCGGATGGGTCATATCTGTGACTTCATCGTCATGTTCTGCCATCTGGCAGACAACACATAGGCCTCCTCTGGAGGCCAACCGACACCGCATCAGGGCTCCTTCGCAAGAGGGAGCCCTGCTGTTTGTCGAGCCGGCCAGCGATGGGATTCAGGCCGTGGTTGACATGGGCGGATCGTTCCGGATCGTTTTCTGTAGACGATTTGGTCGGCCGCCTATTCTTCACCGATGTTTGATCTGGCATCTGCCGCAGTCGAAGGAGCGCTTGCTGCCGGCGCCGCGTATGCAGACGCAAGAGCGATGATCACCCGCGAAGAGCGGATCGATTGTCTCAATACGGTTGTGGAGTCGCTCGACCAAACCGAAAACGCCGGCATCGGAGTGCGTGCTCTCATTGGATCGTCATGGGGGTTTTACGCGACCTCTGAGACCACCGAGGCGGCAGCACGATCGGCAGGCGAGCAAGCCGCTGCCATAGCCAGGGCGTCCGCAACGGTGCCCGGGCCCCACATTGAATTAGCAGACGTTGTGGTCAGCGAGGCCCACTGGGAAAACGAAGTCGAAGAAGACCCGTTCTCGATCCCACTGTCGACCAAGGCCGATCTGCTCGTGGCAGCGACCGCCACCATGGCTGAGATCGAAGGCGTCGCTCTGGCCCGGGGAGAAATGGGCTTCTTCCGAACAGAGAAGTACTTTGTATCGAGCCAGGGTCATCGCATATCTCAGACGATCACTGAATCGGGCGGAGGGATTTCTGCGACGGCAGTGGGTGAGAGCGAAACTCAGCGGCGGTCTTATCCGCAAGCATTCGGACAATACGAGACATCGGGCTTCGAGACAATCCATCGGTTCGATTTCGTCGGCAACGCGGCCAGGATCGCGGAGGAAGCGGTCCAGTTGCTGGCTGCTCCGCAATGTCCCCAGGTCACGAGCGACCTCATTCTCGGATCGAGCCAGTTGGCTCTACAGATTCACGAGTCGGTAGGCCACGCTATCGAGCTTGATCGCATCCTCGGCTGGGAGGCAGCGTTTGCAGGAACCTCATTCCTCGACCTCAGTGATCTCGGCTCACTCCAGTACGGGTCGTCCCTCATGAACATCACCGCAGACGCCACACTCGCCGGAGCTCTCGGTTCGTTTGGTTTTGACGATGAGGGCACACCTGCTCAACGGATAGATATCGTCAAGGAGGGCGTCTGGGTCGGAGTCCTCACGGGCCGTGATTCGGCGTCGATTGCGGGATTGTCGCCGGGTGGCATGGTCCGGGGCGATGGGTACAACCGGTTACCAATGGTTCGGATGACGAACGTAGGTCTGTTGCCAGGCGATTCTTCGCTCGAAGAGATCATTTCGGAGACCAAGGACGGGGTGTTCATGTCTGAGAACCGGTCGTGGTCGATTGACGATCGGCGGCTCAACTTTCAGTTCGGATGTGAAATTGGCTGGGAGGTGAAAAACGGCAAGCTGGGTCGAATGGTTCGGAACCCGACCTACACCGGGATAACACCTCAGTTCTGGGGATCGCTCGACATGCTTGCCGGTGAATCGGAAATCATCTACTGGGGTACCCCGAACTGTGGAAAGGGCCAGCCGATGCAGGTGGGACACACCGGCCATCCTGCCGCACCGGCTCGTTTTCGCGATGTCAGGATTGGTATTCGCTGATGAACGAAAGCACCATCGACGAGATTGCTGAGTCGGTGCTCGACCGGGTCGGTGATCGGGGGGAAGCCGCCGTGTCGGTGCAGTCCGGATCGTACGACCTCACGCGGTTCGCCAATTCTTTCATCCATCAAAATGTCGCCGAGCGGCGTCTGCAGGTCGCATTGGAAGTCGCGTTCGAGAATCGAGCTGCTTCGGCGTCCATCGATCGAATCGAGCCTGACAGCCTGGACCGACTTGTCGAGCGCACCGTGCACGCTGCCCGCCTCCATGCGGCTGACTCCGACTGGCCAGGCCTCATTGGACCGACACCGGTCCCGGATGCTGTCAACTGGGACGACGCCGTTGCCAATGCCACGCCTGAAGACCGGGCGCGTCGGGTAGCCGAGTTCGTTGAGGCGGGACCCGGCATGCGAGCAGCCGGTTTCTTCGACACCGAGGCCTACGACGTGGTGTACGCCAACAACAACGGCCAGCATGTACGCGGAAGATTCACCCGAACCTCGCTCGACGGGATACACCAAACTGACTCTTCGGCCGGCCGAGGCCACGCAACGTCCGCACGGTGGGCCGATATCGACGGGTCTGCGGTCGGCGTCGCAGCGGCCCAAACTGCTGCCCTCTCTCAGAACCCCGGTCAACTGGAACCCGGCGAATACCAGGTAGTACTCGCGCCTGAATGTGTTGCGACGATGATGGTCTTTCTTGCTTTTTACGGCTTCAACGCCAAGGCCGCGATCGAGGGACAGAGTTTCTTCGAACAGGGTGCGATGCAATTCGATCAACAAATCTCTCTGATTGACGACGGCACCGATCCCCGCGCCATCGGACTCCTGTTCGACAACCAGGGCGTTCCGAAGCGCCGCAATACGCTGATCGACAGCGGCGTCAGTCGCTCGTTGAATCACGACCGGAGAACCGCCCCGAAAATGGATACGACCTCGACCGGAAACGCAGTCCCCGGAAGCGCCTCGTTCGGTCCGGTCGCTACCGACCTGTTCCTGGATGCCGGGGGAACTGCTTCCGCGGACATGATCGCTGCGACAGAGCGAGGTGTGTTCGTCACAGAATTCAACTATTGCCGGATCCTGGATCCGAAGACTCAGGTGGTTACGGGGCTCACGCGCAATGGCACATTTCTGATCGAGGATGGCCGACTGGCCGGTCCGGTTACGAACCTGCGATTCACCCAGTCGTTTGTCGATGCGCTTCAACCGGGCCGGGTTTTGGCGGTGGGCGACGACGACCGTTTCGCGAGAAACGAGTTTGCGGATGGAACTACCCATGTCCCGTCTTTGCATCTGGCGTCCTGGAACTTCACCGGCAATGCGCAGGGCTGACGGCTCACGACAAATTTGTTTCGTCTACCATCTGCTCGCAAGTTTGAACATCTGAGGAGCGGAAACACCAGTATGGGTT
>JABDOU010000394.1 GCA_013043085.1 Acidimicrobiia bacterium | reverse complement strand
GCCTGCCCCCACGAAACGTGGATCAGCCGCCACAGCGCCCGCAGACGCACGAGCTTTATTACGGCTCCAATGACGATCGCACCGAGCACAGCGCGCGGAAGTCCCGCAACCACTCCGGCGAACGGAGTAAACGCCAGGACGGCGATGCCGGTTATGGCGCCGCTCCAACGGCTCGTCGCCCCGGCGAGCTTGTTGATCGAGCTGCGCGAAAACGAGCCACCGACCGGGAAGCCGCCCGTGAGACCTGAGGCCAGGTTCGCAACTCCCTGGCTCACGAGCTCTCGGTTGGCGTCCCATCTCACACGGTCTTGGGCTGCGAACGTCCTTGCAATGGCCGTTGGTTCGGCAAAACCGACGACCGCGATGATCGCACCGGATACGAATAAGCCCGGCACCTGGTCCCACGGCAGATCTAGCGAAAAGGGCGGAAAACCCGAGGGTATGTCGCCAACGAGCACAAATGCACCATCGACCGTACCGGCTGCCATCCCGATCAGAACTGCGACCAGGACACCGGGAAAGAGCGGATGGACCCGGGGAGCGAACCGCACGAGGGCGATCGTCGCAGCCGAGAGTCCGATGGCGGCCCAACTCCATTCGGACGGATTGGTAAGCACGTGCCACAACCTCTCGATCAGTCCGTCGGGTGCAGCTTCCAGGCCGAACGCAACAGCGCTCTGGGACGCGATGATCAAGAGCGTCGCGCCCGTGGTGAAGCCGAGTACGACCGGGTTCGACATGAAATGTGTGATCCCGCCACCCCCGATGAGGCCGAGGATCAATCGGATGACTCCCACGAGAAGTGCGAGGACGAGCGCCAGACCAACGTATTCGACACTGAATGGGGTTGCGATGGTTGAGAGAGCCCCAAACGTCAACAAGGACGTCATCGCCACCGGTCCGGTTTGCAGATACCGCGAAGAAGCAAACAAAGAAGCGGCAAGCGGCGGCAGGGCTGCTGCGTAGAGGCCGGTGTAGGCGGGCATTCCTGCCAGTTCTGCATATGCCAGGGCCTGCGGAATCACCACGACTGCAACCGAGATCCCTGCAATGATGTCGCCAGGCGAAAATCGATCGGGCCGCGCTACATCAAGGGTCTGCACATATCGAGTCTATGGCAGGGGTGTCCGGGCCAACGCTCAAACACACGAACGCTTTGCAAAGAATGCAACAGGAGCTGCCGGTCGCGGTCGATAACGCTCATATGAACACGTTCCAGATTCGCGCCCGCTTCAACCAGAATCGCCTCACGGTGTATCAGGGGCACAGCCAATCAGTCGCAGATGCCTCATTGGCCTCCGGAAAGCTCGTATTGGCCCCCAAGGCGGCGGACAGCCTGTGGATCACGACGTCGTTCCTCGATGCCATGCGCGATTCTGATTGGGCGATGCGTGAAGGCCAGCACAGAATCCTCTCGCTGCATATGTCTCGCCAGGGTTTCGAATGGGCGCTCGACCACGCGGTTTCTGCCGGGTTTGACCCTGAACGGTTCGACACAGAGACTCAATGGCAACGTGCGCTTGCTCACAGTCCGGTCCGCGTTCAATGGGACCAGGCCCTCAGCCTGAACGGCAAACCTGCCGGTTACATGACTCCCCGACTGGGGTTGGCTCTGGAAGCTCGCGAACGATTCCTCTCCGAATGGATATCGGACATTTCCGATGTGACTCCGCATGTCCTCAAGATCCACCAGCTCGTGCTCGACGAAGACTGGGAAGCTGCTGAATCCCGCGTCCCCGGTGAGCAACCGTATCCGCTCCGCCACAGCCTCCGTCAAAGGCTCGGGATCGCAGCCTGACGTTTCAGGCGGCTAACCCGGACCCTCTTCTCGAATCTTTTCGACGTCAGCCATCGCGCTGCGGAGACGGTCGATCCACTCCGCCTGGTGTTTGCCAACTTGATCGACACACCAGGCAAGGGCTTCTGCTCGCGAACGTGCAACGCCTGACTCAATGAGCGTGTCCAATACCTGGCGCTGACTCATTCTCAATCTGGTCATTGCAGGAACGGCAGCAGTCGTGAAGTGGGCATCGAGGTCACCGCACGAGGCACCCCACGACACAATCCTGCGCCACTTGTATTGCGCATCCTCGGCGATAGCCATACGTGCGGTCCTGGTGTCTTCGCGGAACGCCTCGATCCGCGCTCTAGCTGCGACAGACGCCGACTGTTCTCCTTCGGGGACATTCGCCGGCATCGGCAGCGGACCAGAGATCAGTATCTCGTCCTGATCATGGGTAATGGTGACAGGCGCCTCGAACCAGTCATCGGGGATTCGCCCGGCAAACCAGGCAGCGGCCTCGGCTTCATCAAATGGAGGAATTCTCCGGCGCTTCATTGGGATCCTTTCAGTCACATCCAGCACCATTGGTCTGGATGGTCGCCCCGGCCGTTTTCCTGGAATCTTGTCCTGAAAACGGCGAGGCACCTGCGGTGGAATGCCATCGTACCATGAAATACATAAATAACTATTACATGTAATTTTGTAATAGGTATTCGACAATATCAAGTAACCTATAGGCGGGCAGAAAAACGGTGGTCTGCCCACATGTTGATGGCCCGTGCAAACGGGCCATCAACGCGTCATGGGCTTCACCCGTCTCATCCACGGCTCGTATTCATTAATGGCGTTTTGCGCAGCAACAAGACCGCTTCAGGTGGAGGCGAGAGGATCGTGACCTAGCAGGGAACGGAGCAGCTCCCCGTCCTCGGCAAACCGCTCCCCAATCTCTGCCAGCACGTCGGCAGATAGCTCGACATCCGAAGTTCGAGGCGGCCGGGTAAGGCAAGCGTGATGCAGTCGCGACCACCGCGCATCAGCATCAACCAACGAGCGGTACCGATCGTTTCTGAGCAGACGTCGCCCTACCCGCCGAGCAACCCGCTTCTCCGCTCGCGTGTTGATGTCCTTGTCTATGCCGGCCGGCAGATAGTCGTCGTCTATACCGAGGAAGCGATATATCTCTCGCATCGTGACGAATCGATCATCGCTCAGCTTCGCCGCGCTGATTACCAGCAGGTTTGCTGTGCCCGTGTGTTCGACGAAGGGTTCGAGCTGATATCCGTAGCAGGATGTGAGCACATAGTCAGGGTCGGCCCGCACCGCTTCGTCAATCGCCCTCGTCTCTCCTCCGTAGGCGAGCATGTCCACGTACATGGACTGCAACCGTTCAATCGGGTCACGGACGAGGTAGATCAGTCGGACACCCGGCAGTGTTGCGATGATCCGCTCTGCTGTTTCCGGAAACAGGTGCCGCTTTGTGTAGTTCGGCGAAGCCTCTCCGACCGCCAGGGCCTCATCTGGAAACTGAGCTTCGTACCACGCTGTACCGAGCGTCCAGCGATCTTCGTTCGAGAAAAAGTCGAGTTCTTTCGACCATGGCATCGAGACATCGGGGTGCCCCTCGAGGTAGGAGAAGAGAGAGGTGGTGCCCGCCTTCATGGCTCCGATGACGAGAAAGTTGGGCAGCATCGCCATATCAGGTTACGCGACGAGCGTGCCTCACCTTGCATTGCCGTAGCTCGGTCGATCATCGACAGATTGCTCCATCGCACCGCGACACCTGTCATCCACACCCGGGTGCTTACAATCGACGGGATGGCAACCGACCCGACCTCCGTTGACGACGTACTAACCGCACTCGAATCACAGGGATATGTGAGCGATCGATCCCTGGCGGTAGCGGTGCATTTGGCGCTCGAGATGGGCCGTCCCCTGTTCCTGGAGGGTGAGGCAGGTGTCGGAAAGACCGAAGTAGCCAAGGTGCTGGCAGCTGTGCTGGAGACTCCGCTGATTCGCCTCCAGTGTTATGAAGGCCTCGATGTGGCGCAGGCGCTCTACGAGTGGGATTATGCGCGCCAGATGCTCGAGATCCGCCTGTTGGAAGTGAGGGAGGGCAGAGTCTCTGCTCGTGACATCATGACCCGCGATTTCCTCTTGGCCCGTCCCCTCCTACAAGCGGTCGAGGCGTCTACCAACGGCCATCGGCCTGTCCTCTTGATTGATGAGCTCGATCGTGCCGATGAAGAATTCGAGGCGTTTTTGTTGGAGCTCCTCTCCGACTTCCAGGTGACCATTCCGGAAATCGGCACGATTCGAGCCGAGGAGCCGCCTGTGGTGGTCATCACATCCAACCGTACTCGTGAGATCCATGACGCCCTCAAGCGGCGCTGTATCTACCACTGGATCGACTATCCGGACTTCGAACGAGAAGTCGCAATTCTTGCCACTAAGGCGCCGGAGGTGAGTTCCGACCTCGCTCACGAACTAGCCCGTGCAATGGAGCGGTTGCGCGGCATGGGGTTGTTCAAACCGCCGGGAGTTGCTGAAACCCTCGATTGGGCTGCGGCGCTCGGTGTGTTACAACGCCAGCATCTCGACAGCGATGCCATAGAAGAGACGCTCGGCGTCGTTCTCAAGTATCAAGAGGACATCGCCAAAGTGGCAGAGGCCGGAGCCGAACAGCTGATCTCATGACGGCCATCGCTCTGCCCGCCGAGGTGTTTGTTAAATTCACGAGACGGCTCCGAGAGGAAGGGCTGCGTTCGGTCCCGGAAACATCTGCGGATCTGCTTGCCGCGGTACAGGCTCCGGGACTCTCAAGTGGTATCGACAACTACTACGCGATGCGGGCCGTTGCGGTTCGCCGACCGGAAGAAATGGACATCTTCAACACGGTCTTCATGGAGTTCTTCGGAAGTGGAAAGATTCCGGAAATCGTTACCGAGGAACAGCTCATCGAACTGCAACCGACGATGCGGGCGGCGGCCGGGGAGGGAGCCGACGACGACGATGAGGCGGAGGCCGAAGCGGGAGCGTCGTATGCCGAACGTCTTGCCCACAGGGATTTTCTCGAGATGAGTGACGCCGAATGGGCAGAAGCACAGCGGATGATTCAGCAGATGCGGTTCCAGTCAACTGAGGCTCTCAGTCACAGGTGGCGACCCGATCGCAGGGGTAAACGCCCTGACTTGCGACGGGTTCTCAGAAACATGACCAGGCCCGATGGTGAACTCTTGCGTCTCGAGCTGCAATCGAGAAAACACCGCCGCCGACCACTCTTGATCCTGGCCGACGTCAGCGGATCGATGGAGCGCTATACGGAAGCCTTCTTGTATTTCACGCACGCGATCCGACGCAGGCTTGGTCGGGTCGAGGTATTTGTGTTCTCAACGAGGCTCACCCGTATCACCAGGGAGTTGACCCACCAGGATCCCTACCAGGCCCTGACGCTCGTCTCCGACAACGTGGAGGACTGGTCAGGCGGAACTCGAATTGGCGAAACGTTCGAAACGTTCAACCGGGTTTGGAGCCGGCGCGTCACCCGCGGTGGACCGATTTGTATGGTGCTTTCTGATGGATGGGATTGCGGTGAACCGGAAACACTGGCTGCAGCGACGTCGCAACTGAGCCGATCTGTCCATTCACTCCTCTGGCTGAATCCCCTATCTGGCCGGGAGGGATATCAGCCGAGCACACGTGGCATGCGAGCGGCGTTGCCGTTCATCGATCAGCTCGTTCCCGCCGCCACGATCCATGATTTATCCTCGATCATCCAATTGATAGAGTCCATACCCTCCCACGCAGTCGCGAGATCGGTGAGACCAGCATGAAAGAAACGCTCGCCACCCTCAACAGGTGGTCACAAGAAGGCAAGCAATCGGCCATCGCCACCGTCGTACGCGTCAAGGGATCCGCTCCCCGGCCCGAGGGCGCCAAATTCCTCGTTTCATCTGCCGGCGACATGGATGGTTCGGTGTCCGGAGGTTGTGTCGAGAACGATGTCTTTCTCCACGCACAGGAAGTCATCGCCAGCGGCGATCCTCGGCTGGTGACATACGGCATTGCCGACGAAGAAGCCTTCGAGGTGGGGTTGGCCTGTGGAGGGACAATCCAGGTGTTCATCGAGAAATGGACATGATCGGCCGGGCTGTATCCGACCTCATTTCCAGGGAGCGTCTGGGTGCCGCCGCCACCGTGGTTGTCGGACCATCGATCGGGGACAAAGCCCTCATTGAGGCCGGAGAGGGCATCGTCGCCGGATCGCTGCCCGATCATCTGGCTGAGAGCGTTGCCGCCGACGCCTACCAGCTCATGGAGGTCGAGCAGAACCGGACCCTCGATTACGGCGAAGAATCCGTCTACATCGAAACGATCGCACCGCAACCCAGGCTCGTGATCATTGGTGCAGTACA
>JABDOU010000361.1 GCA_013043085.1 Acidimicrobiia bacterium | reverse complement strand
GGCACAGCGCGATGCGTTCAAGCAGAGCCGCGAGTGGATGGACGCCGCCATCGAGCTCGTCCGGCCGGGAAACACCACGGACATGATTGCCAAGGTCTGGCCGAGGGCCCAGGACTTCGGATTTGAGGATGAGATGGACGCGTTCGGGCTGCAGTTTGGGCACGGCGTCGGTGTCGGTCTCCATGAGCGCCCGATCATCTCCAGGCTCAACTCGCTTGACGACCCGATCGAGATCCGGGAGGGCATGTACTTCGCGTTGGAGACCTATGCCCCGGCGGCCGACGGTCGATCCGCAGCCCGAATCGAGGAAATGATGGTTGTAACCGCCGATGGTCCCCAGGTGACCACCTTGTTTCCTTGCGAAGAGCTCATGGTGGCCAACGAATACTGACCGGAGATCGTGTTGACCGCTTCGAGATCTAGATCGGAGGTGAAACGTTGAACATCATCGACAAACACTTCGCAGCTGAGAACGCGCACGACGTCGAGGCAACTCTCGCAACGTACACGGACGACATCGTGTGGGACGACGTGACGCACCCCGATGCGCCCTTCCACGGCAAAGAAGAGGTCGGGTCGGTGTATTCGTCCATCCTGGACGCCATTCCGGACGTCGTCCTCGAATCGGTCAAACGATTCGACGGCGAGGGTGGGCGATATGTCGTCGACGAGTCGATCCTCACCGGGCACGTTCACGGTGAGTGGGCCGGCATGAACGGCGGTGGTGCTCCGGTACGGGTGAGAATTCTTCACATCTTCGAGATCCGCGACGGACTCATCTCGTACGAGAATGCCTGGTTCGACGCCGCCGAGGTTCAGCGCCAGATCACGGCCTGGCTGGACTGAGCGCCTGGCGATCAAGGCTGACCGAACGGTCAGCCTTGCGCCTACCGGCTTAGAGCAACATCCAGCCGCCGTCGACATAGAGATTGATGCCATTGATGCTGCGGTTTTCGAGCAAGAAAACCGTCGCATCCACCACCTCGGACATCGTGGCAAGTTGCCCCGTGGGAGTGCGTGCGATCACAGCGTCTAGATCCTTGCCCTCCCAGAAGGGGCTGTCGCCGACGATCCCCGGGTGGATGGCGTTGAACCGGATAGGGGCCAACTCGATCGCAAGGGTTCGGATGAGACTGCTTATCCCTCCGTTGACGGTCGTCACGGTCGTCGAGCCAGGATACGGCCGATCTTTGGCACGCCCACCGAAGAGGACGACAGATGAGTCGCTCGAGAGCCGATCGAGCAGCGTATGGACGGTTGCGGTGTATCCGACCAGCTTCATCGTCGTGAGATTGATGGCCTGTTCGATGGTGTAGTCACGCACCGGGTTGTTGTCCCGGGCAATCGCCGAAAGGACTAATCGGGAAACCGGTCCAACATCGGTCAAGGCGTCGGCAATGGTCTCGGGTCGGCTGAGGTCGAAGCCCAGTCCGGTCGCCCGCTCGCCGATCCCGGACGCGATGTCGGCCGATCGACCTGCATCGCGGCCTGTAATGATCACGGGATGGCCGGCGTCGTGATAGTGGCGCGCCACTTCGCGGCCCAAGCCCCCGGTGCCGCCCACAACGAGTACTGACCCGTTTTCCATTGGATCGCTCCTTTGTCGACCTGGCGAGGTTAGACGAAGCAACCGGTCGGTGGCGCTCCCTGAAAAAATGTAACCTCACAGAACTATGCAAAACGCAAACCTCACCGTGGCGGTGGTCGGCCTGGGTCGAATGGGAGCTGCGATGGCATTGAGGTTGCACGAGGCCGGATTTGAGACCGTTTTGTGGAATCGCGATGTCTCCAAATCCGAACGAGTCGCGTCTGTCACCGGTGCACCGGTTGCGGCGTCGGCGGCTGAAGCCGCGACCCGAGCGAACATCGTACTTACGAGTCTCGCAGATGACGCAGCGGTCAGAAGTGTGTTTCTCGATGGCGGGGGCATTGTCGAAGGCATCAAGCCGAACACCATCGTTCTCGAATCGAGCACCATCGATCCGGAAACGGTTTTCGAGGTCGGCGCCGCCATCGACCAGACCGGAGCAGGCTTTCTCGACAGTCCGGTATCCGGGAGCGTGTCGACGGTTGAGGCCGGGGCGCTGACCATCATGGTCGGCGGCGATACAAGCCTCGTAGAGACGTCGAGTCCGGTTCTCGATGCGCTCTCGGCAAAGGTAATACACGTTGGCGATCGGGGCGCCGGGGCCGTAGCCAAGCTTGCCGTCAACGGACTCGTCCACGGACTGAACGTTGCATTGTCCGAGGCTCTCGTTCTGGCCGAAAAAGCGGGCGTGGAACGAGCAACCGCCTATGAGGTGTTCGCAAGCGGGGCCGGCGGCGCACCATTTGTCCAGTACAAGAGAACGGCGTACGAGGACCCCGATTCGGCTCCGGTCGCTTTCAGCCTGAACCTCGTGGCCAAAGACCTGGAGCTGATCACGGGACTCGGTAATCGGGTCGGAGCGCCGATGCGCCAGGCGGAGACAGGATTGAAAATTGTTCGCGAGGCCATCGACGAGGGATTCGGCGAACGTGACCTGAGCGCGGTCGCCGCGTTCCTACGTGAGGAACGTTAATGGCGGCGCATATCGTTAAGACCCGTTCCGAACTCCACTTCTCGATCCCGGGTGAGTTCGCCGACAGGAGCTCCGGGTATTCGGGCGACCTGGTCGTCTCGGAGTTGGGAGGAGCAGTCCAGATGGGATTCCGGGTCGCTCGCCTCGAGCACGACGGATACGTGGCAACGCACGTCCATTCCTTCGAGGAGTCGCTCTTCGTCATCGACGGAACACTCGTGGTGGATACACCCGATGGAAGTCACGAGCTGGTATCCGGCGACTACGCCCTTTTTCCCGTCGGCATGACTCACGCATTCCGCAACTTGTCAGGTTCACCTGTCGAGTTCGCCGAGATGAAAGCACCCCTGCCGCGGGAACGGTTCGGTTTCGACACTCAGTTCCCTCCTCCCCTCAGGGCGGCGCAGGCCCTGGCGATCGACGTGCGTGATCCGCGCAACCGCTACTTCGGACATATCGATCCCGCTTCGATGGATCCAAAACTCCAGACACAGGACAAACTCGCATTGAGCGCCAGCATGCGCACAGCCCTGCTCGTCTACAGCGGTATCAGCGTGAAAATGATGGTCGACTCCGACCTGGGAGCCGATCTCTCGACGATGTTCATGGTGCAGTACGAACCGGGCGGATTTGCCGGGGCCCACGACCACCCGCTCGAAGAGACCTACCTGATCCTCGAAGGTCAAACGGAGGCCGTCTTCGACGGCAGCAGCTATTTGCTCGGGCCGGGCGATGTGGCGTGGGCCGGCGTGGGTTGCGTCCACGAATTTCGTCAGATCGGAGACGGGGTTGTCCGTTGGCTCGAGCCCCAGGCACCGCAGCCGCCTCCACGACATTCCTATCGGTTTGCCCGCGACTGGGCCTATCTCGAGAATGCACTGGCCGATGAGACCTGACCCGCCTCGGGGCTTCAGGCCATGAGCCAAAGAGTCCTGATCAAAGGGGGAACGGTCCTCTCCATGGATCGATCGATCGGGAATCTGAAAGCGAGCGACGTTCTGATCGAGGACGGGCGCATCAGGGAGGTGGGAGCGTCGCTGCGTGCGCGCAACGCAGACGTGATCGACGCGTCACAGACCCTCGTCATGCCCGGGTTCGTCGATACCCATCGCCATGTCTGGCATTCGCTGTTTCGCAACGCCGGCGGACAAGCAGCCGGTATAACGCCCGGTTTGATCCGGCCTCATCACTCACCGGATCACGTTTACGCGGCGACCTTGATCGGCCTCCTCGGAGCCTCCGAAGCCGGCATCACTACGGTCGTCGACTGGGCCGACATTCCTTCGGAGACGCCTTTTATCGAGGCGGCGCTCCAAGCTCACGCCGATGCCGGGCTGCGCACCGTTTTTGTCGCGGTCCAGAATGACTGGAACGGAGGTGGTGTCGCGGCGGTGAAGGCTTTGGCTGATCGGGCCTTGCCTGACCGGGCATTCGCCATCGGTTCGCCGGATCCGCTCCAGGAACTAGATACCACCTCCGCTCTGTGGCGTTCGATCCGCCAGGTCGGGCTTCGCATCCATGCCCATGTCGGTGAAGACGAGGAATCGCGCGGGATCGTTGCCAGGCTCGGCGAACGTGGGTTATTGGGCGAGGACGTGACTCTCGCTCACTGTACGAACCTGTCGGATCAGGATCTTGATGCCATCGCATCCTCCAATACGAGGGTCTCGATTGCTCCGGCTGTTGAGATGACCGAAGGGATGGGCAGACCGCCTCTCCAATCACTGATCGACCGGAAAATCCGGCCGGGATTGGGCGTCGGGACTGAAATGGAATCGCCGGGAGACATATTTGCACAGATGCGGGCCGCGCAGTCGGTACAACATGCGACGCTCTTCGACCTGAAACTGGCGGGCAAGGGCGGGGTTCCCAACCTGCTTGGTACTCGTGACGTGATTCGATTTGCGACAATCGACGGGGCCATTGCGGCCGGGCTTTCTGGCATCACCGGTTCGTTGAGCCCGGGCAAACGGGGCGACGTTGTGATACTCAGGACCGATAGGCCCAATATCGCTCCGGTCAACGACCCCATCGGTGCCGTTGTGTGGGGCATGGATACCTCGAACATCGACTGGGTGCTGGTCGGCGGACGGGTAGTCGTGAGGGCTGGGGAACTCACCCATGATGTGACGCGTGCCCGGGACCTGGCGGTGCAAGCTCAGCGGGAGGTTGCGGCCGCAGCCGGCATGCTCTCTTCGGCCGAGACGAGCCCATCGTGACAACCCGGCAATTGCCTTCGTCGGCTCTCACCTCTTTTGTGGTGGCTTCGCGCTACATGCCGGTGTACGTGGCGCTGTTGTTGCTGCTGATCGTGGCAGCCACCTGGGTCCCGGAGACCCTCAGCGGCGTCGCCCTGTCTGCGATCGCCCCGTTTGGCGCGCTCCTGGGCATCGCCGCGCTGGGCCAGATGCTCGTTGTGATGACGGGGGGAATTGATCTCAGCACACCCGGCACCTTGACGCTGGCGGCCATGATCACTGTGGGAGTTGGTGACCGGGCGGATGGACGAATCTGGTTGGCCATTGGGACTGCCATCGGCGTTGCCGCCATCATCGGATTGGTCAACGGGATCTTGATCGGTGGTATCAAGCTGAATCCCCTGATCGTGACGCTCGCCGTGGGTCAGGTGGTGGTCGGAGTCATCAGCCGGTACGTGCGCACGTTCCCGGTGCAGAGCCCCGTACCTACCCGTCTCTCGGATTGGACAGCTACCCGGATTCTTGGCGTCAGTCCCATCTTCTGGATCGGCGTCGCCATGACCCTTCTACTCATCGTCGCATTGCGCTACACGACCATTGGTCGGAGATTTCAGGTGGTTGGGGCCAATCCGGTGTCGTCGCAGGTGGTTGGAGTGCGCGTGACGCTCAACCAGATCCTTGTTTACGTCGTGGCCGCAATGCTCTACGCCATAGCCGGGGTCGCGCTTGCCGGATTGATTCGTAACCCGGGAGTGAACATCGGGTCGCCCTATCTCCTCGGCCCGATCGCGGCGGTCGTCATCGGCGGAGCTTCGCTGACCGGCGGCCTTGCCAGCCCGATGTCGACGATGGTCGCTGCCTTCTTCTTGACAGGGCTGAACCAGATGATGCGGTCGCTCGGCCTGCCTACCGCACTTCAATTCGTTGTTTTCGGGCTCGTGATCATCGGCGGCATGCTGGTTTCCGGTGACCGCATCATCAAAGGGGTCGAGCGGCTTTTACGGGAGAGGCGAAGACCAGGCCATGCATGAAAAGAGAACGAAACGAGACGTCCCACACAGGCAATTACAAGGAGGAAGAT